>JAITMO010000104.1 GCA_031277345.1 Candidatus Bathycorpusculum soli | reverse complement strand
ACTGTTACAGCAATTTCTTAAAAAAACAAAAGACTGGTCCTGGTAAGTAAATTATAATTACGTACATAATTTGAAAGATCAGGGAATTGAGGTAAGAATTGTCTTATTCAATCAGGTTTAGTGGATGAGGCAGAGTTTGATGAGATGTGGTCGTATGTTTCTGATAAATTTCGTCAATGTTGGATTTGGTGGGTAATCGACCATAACACAGGTGTTCCATTAGCATATTGTTTTGGTGCATGAGAACACAAATATTTTGACGAGTTATGTTGTTTGTTTGCCCCTTTTAGAATAAGTATTGTTTATTGTGATGATAATTTTGCTTACAAAACCATATTTCTGAAAGTATTGTAGTGTCGGGTAAGAGAAATACTCAACGTATTTTGTGTAGACGTTTGTCTTTGTGTACTTGGTGTAGTAGGCTTGTCAGGAGGGGAATCAGGTTTTCAAAATTGCCAATTATGTATAAAATTGTTGTTGGTTTGGTCATAAACTTTTGGTTCTTCAAAAGAGAGCTACCATTTCACTTAACTTAGGACACGACCCAAAGATTGTATGTGTAAACGGTTATGGCTGCTAGTTATAAACTTCTAGACACAATATGTGAAAAATATAGGTATAACTACCTTCATGCGTTTGACGTGGCACTTCAATGGAAGCTTGCTTTATGAGCTTTGTTTGTTGTTTTTGGTGTTTGTTGAGTTTAGGGGTAAGTTTTGGCGGGGTTTTTTGTGATCTAGGGGTATGTTTTATTGTTTGTTTGGTTTAGGTTAATGGTGAAACAATCAAATATATTGAGCCTTCTAAGCACCAATAAGTCGAAAGATACCGTAACCTTACGGTTGCGGTAATTCATTGTGTTTTATGGTTTTTGTTGTAGTTAGTTTAGTGGTGCTATTGGGATGATGTATGGTGTGTTTTTGTAGTGGTTTACTTTTACTTTTATTTCGTAGACTTTGCTTATGTTGTCTTCTGTTAGCACTGTTTTGGTTTCTCCTGCGTCAATAATTTTGCCTTCTTTTATCATTATTATCTTGTTGCAGTATTTTGCGGCTAAGTTTAGGTCGTGTATGGCTATTGCTGCGGCGAGTTTTTCTTTTAGTACTAGTTTGTGGGTTAGGTCCATGACTTCTATTTGGTGTTTTATGTCTAGATTGCTTGTTGGTTCGTCAAGTAGGAGGACTTTTGCTTCTTGGGCTATTGCTCTTGCGATTATGACTCTTTGTTGTTCGCCACCACTTAGTTCGTAAAAATTCCGCATTGCTAGTTTTTCTATGGATAGGGTTTTTAGGGCTTGCCAAGTTTTTTCTTGGTCTTTTTTGTTGCTTTGCCATGTGATGTGCGGTCTTCTGCCTGTGAGAACTGTTTCGAAGACTGTTATGTTTTCATTGGTGTTGGTGCTTTGGGGGACATAACCTATTTTTTTGGCGATTTCTATGCGATTTATTTTGGTTATTGATTGTTGGTCTAGTAGTATTTTGCCTTGTTTTGGCTCGAGGATTTTGTTTATGCACTTTAAGAGTGTACTTTTTCCTGATCCATTTGGGCCTATCATGCCTAGAATTTCTGATTGGTGTATTTGCAGTGTTATATTGTTTAATGTCGGTGTGCTGTTGTAGTTAAAGGTTAGTTCTTGTATTGATATGTTCATGGCGGTTACCTTTGTTTTTGGGTGTATACTGTCTTATTTGAATGTTGTTACTTTTTTATAAATTAGTAATAACGCATAAATATTGCTTTTTTATTGAAAACGTAATACTGTGAAAGTATGAAATCCGCTAAAACTATAGCAATAGTACTCATAGCTGTAATTATTATTTCCTCACTTGTCTTGGTCTACAGCAAAAACTGGCTCCAAACAAACCTACCCTCTTTAAACAAAACAACAACTACGGTAAACAACATGAATCTAGTGCTTGAAATCTATGGAAACGCCAATATGGACGACAAAATTGACTCAGATGATGTAGCATACCTACAACAAATAATTAATGGCTCTGCTGCTAAAACACAGTTTGCAGATGCAAACAAAGATGGCATCATAGACGAAAAAGACATAGCACAAATAAATGCAATCATAACCGGCAAAGCAACAAAACTCTATATGATAGACGGTAGCAAAACAGACATAACAGTTTCACTGCCCGCAAATAGAATAATAATTGAATACAACCAAAACGCCGAACTTGTAAAAATACTTGGCGTAGAGCACCTAGTTGTTGGCATAGATTCAGGTATTGAACACGTTAAAAATATATTCTTCCCAAATAATGCTGATAGCATAACATCAGTTGGCAGCATGAGTTCACCTGACTATGAAAGAATACTAAACCTAAACCCCACAACTCTTCTAGTTTTTAGTCCAGGTTCAGGTGGTAGTGCCACCACAAATGATAAAGCCACACATCTTCCAGGAATAGATGTTATCTACCTAGGACTCTACACTCCAAATGTAACAAATCCCCAAGATTCTAGTTTTATACAAGGCATACTAAAAGCTGGATACATTTTTAACAAAATACCCCAAGCAACAGAATACGCAAATTGGATATTAACGATAACTACAAATATCCACACAAAAATAAACACAATTCCCATAAACCAACGGCACACTGTACTGTTAACCAACAGTCCAGCCATTGGTAGCCCTAAAGCATATGTAGCC
Source organism: Candidatus Bathycorpusculum soli (assembly GCA_031277345.1). Taxonomy (GTDB): domain Archaea; phylum Thermoproteota; class Bathyarchaeia; order Bathyarchaeales; family Bathycorpusculaceae; genus Bathycorpusculum; species Bathycorpusculum soli. The sequence continues at coordinate 3,836 of JAITMO010000104.1, read as the reverse complement.
TTAGATACATTGGGCCAAGCTTGCATCTTAGCTGGAGGCAACAACATAGCAAACGTGCCAGCTGGCTCAACTGCATTCTCGATTGCACTAGACATTGAATACATTATCTCCAAAAACCCTGACTATATATTTTTACACACTGTAAGATACACTTACGGTGGGATTATTAATGAACCTCCACAAGGTACAGACACAAATGACACAACAGGCATGAAAAATGTCCTACAACAATACGTCACACAACCTGCGTTTGCAAACCTTGACGCAGTTAAAAACAATACTGTTTACATGATTGCTGGCGACTTTAGAAATAATGCGATGGGCGGTACCCTGTGTGCTGTGTATATGGCAAAAATACTTTACCCCGAAGTTTTTACAGATCTAAACCCCCAAGAAATACATCAAGAATACATAACTAGGTTCTTACAACTAAACTATAATTTAGATACAAACGGAGTCTTTCTCTACCCCGCAATAACAGTTAATGGAGACACAGTAGGAATACCTAACGGAGCAAACTAAATGACCACTGATACCTTGATTGTCTTTTCTTTTATCTTTAACTCACAAATAATTGTTACCTAAGGTTTATTTTATGCTAAATTACACTGTGGATTGGGTTAAACTTCGCGAAAACATGTTATTTGCTTTTCAAAGACTTGACCTCTATAGCCCAATCTATTGGGATAACGAAGTTAACACAATTGATGAAAACTTGGCTCATTGGAACCAATTGACAAAAAAACAACTAGGCCAGCTATCTCTAACATCAAAAACAACTGTACTTGACATTGGAGCAGGTACAGGCCGAATAACTCTGCCTGTTGCTAAACAGGTAAAACATGTAACAGCTTTGGAGCCTTCTAAAAAACTATTAACCATTCTTAAAGAAAAAGCAAAACAGCAACAAATTTCTAATATCTGCTACGTTAATCAATCCTTAGACCAGTTGAACGTAACTGGTTTGTATGATATAGTTATAGCTTCCTTTTCTTTATTTATGTTGGATATCAAAAATGCACTTTTAAAAATAAATTCGTTAGCGTCACATCAAGTTTTCTTATTTTTATCCGCATCGCCTTGGGTTGACATAGAACTACAACAAAAACTCTATGGTACTGTAGCTCTCTGGTCAGACTTTATTTTTATCTACAACATTCTTTATGATGCTGGAATTTTAGCAAATGTTAAATTTTCAGATTATGAACTTAGACACAGTTTTGATGACATAGATGCTGCCATGTACAAGTGCTCACAAATGTATCATGTTCCCTTTGAAAAACAAAATATACTTCGGGTGTATCTTCAAGAAAATTTAGTCGAAGATGATGGAAAATTGTGGTTTAATCGTAAACGGAAGCTGGCAACTATATGGTGGTCAACAAACAAGTGATTTTTAAAGACAGTCAAGAATTGACAGTTGAATTTGAAAAGAAAAAATATCGTAAAATAGTGGCTAAAAGAGTTTTTTTCATTGCTGTATCTATAATTATGCTGTTTATTGTATTTGGTGTTGCGTTAGCTTTGGGTTCAGCGGATTTAACTTTTTTTGATGCGTATTCTGCAGTATTTGCCCGTTTTTTTCCCACGCTGTTTCATACGAGTTCTTTAGCAGATACGGTTGTTTGGACTTTAAGATTGCCTAGAATACTTTTAACCATTTTTGCAGGGGCTGTTTTGGCGATGGGTGGTTGTACTTCGCAGGCGATTTTGCGAAATCTCATTGCTACGCCTTATACTTTAGGTGTTTCTGCGGGTGCTGGGTTGGGTGCTGCTGTAGGTATTATTCTTGGAACTGGTTTTATTGGTGGTGATTTTATGGTTATTGGTAATGCTTTTGTTTTTTCGATTATTCCTTTGGCTGTTATTTTGTTGCTTGTTAAACAAAGACGTGCTTCTCCTGAAACTATGATTTTAGCAGGTGTTGCTATGGTTTATATTTTTAATGCGTGTACAACTATTTTACAATATTTTGCTGAAGCTAATGCTGTTAGTGCAACGGTTTTTTGGTTAGTAGGTGATTTGTCAAGAGCTGCGTGGTCTCAATTACCCCTTGTTTTGTTTATGCTTGTCGCCAGTTTCGTTATTAATATTTGGTTAGCCTGGGACATTAATGTCCTGAAAATGGGTGATGATACTGCAAAGAGTTTAGGAGTTGATGTTGATCGTACTCAAAGAATATCTTTAATTATTGCTTGCTTGTCTACTGCAGTGGTAGTTGCTTTTACTGGTGCTATTGGATTTGTTTGTCTTGTAGCACCTCATATCTGTAGAGCCTTTATAGGCCAAGATCAGAGAGTATTGATTATTAGCTCGGCACTTGTAGGTTCTATTTTACTTTTAGTTGCTGACATCGTTGCCCGACAGCTCTTATCTCCTATTGTTCTACCTGTTGGCGCAATTACTGCATTTCTTGGAGGACCGTTATTACTATATATGCTAGTAAAAAGAAAATCTATTTTGTAAAATAAGCGAGAATTGCCTGCCCATGCGCTATGACAAATTTGTACCAGCCTTCATTAAACAATGTGTGTTTATTTTTCAACACAAAAGTATAAACAAAATTCCGCATACATTTTTTTAAAAATAGAAAACATGTGGGAGAAAACTTGTTATGAGTGTTTTGCTCTTTATGGTTTGCTGTTTTCAGGCGGAACAAAGACTGCTGCTGAAACTGTTGTTGTCCAGAGTCCGTTTTTGTCGCCTAGGGCTGATTGAGTACAGTTTGAGGTTTTGATGATTAAACCAGTTGTTTTAAAGATTTTTTTGCGTTCATCCCATGCTGTTGCTGGATCAAATTGTATGCCCATGGTTGTTGCTAACATAGTAGCTGCTAGGTCTTCTGCATAGTCACCTGCAACTTCGTCGGTTTGACCAAAGCTGTGATGTTCGCTTAGATATCCGTGTTGGTCTTTGCCTGATGGGATGGCAACACCTACCGATGATGCAACTTGGCGGTGTGGTTCATCAGTTGCATTACGTGCAATGACTACAAATGTGATTTCTCCTGGATGGATCATTTTTAGGCCTTTTTCTTTAGGCAGCAATTCGCATCCTGGTGGAACAATGCTAGATACTGCAACTAGATTGCACATTTCAATGCCTGCGTCTCGTAGAGCTAACTCGAATGATTGAAGTTTTTCTTTGTGCTTACCCACTCCTTTTGTTAGGAAAAAGTATTTTGGTATCATTTATTTTCGTGTTAGAGATTACAGTTTTAATTTAAAAACTTTTTTATGTCAAATGCATGTGTGACATCATTATTTTTTCTTTCAAGATATTTAGTGTGTTAGTTAGCAAATCCGTCTATTTTGTTGTTTGTTTGGTGGCGAATAGTTTTTGTTTATCTACTAAATTATTGTTAATTGTGAACTGTTGTGTCTTTGATTTCACGTTTTGATCCTTGGCAAAGTGGGTTGTGTACGTGCCCTCAAAAGCTTACGTTTAATCCTTATACGGGATGTGATCATAATTGTCTCTACTGTTATGCTTCTAACTATATTATGGGGTTTAATGAGTGTAAACCTAAAAATGGTTTACTTGAACGTTTGCGTCGCGATGCTTCTAAGCTTAGAGGTGAAGTAATTTCACTTTCAAATAGTTCTGATCCATATCCAAAAATTGAACAGTACACTGGTTTAACTAGAAAGTGTCTTGAAATTCTTGTTGAAAGTAACTGTCGTATTCAAATCATTACTAAAAGTAACCTTGTTGTTCGTGATGATGATTTGCTAAAACAAGTTCCCTCAACGGTAGCGTTTACCATAACAACTGATGATGATGTGCTTGCTAAAATTCTTGAACCTAACGCGCCATTGCCGAGTCAGCGTTTGAGT
>JAITMO010000070.1 GCA_031277345.1 Candidatus Bathycorpusculum soli | reverse complement strand
TACCACATTGAGGACAAATACGACTCTTACAAGCCAAAGCAACAGTCTTAGTGGTATCACATTTGGAGCATTTGTAGGTTAAAAAACCATACTTGGAATCACGACAATGAAGCATCTTTCTACTTCATCAATCTTGTACTATGAGAGATTTGGATTCATAACTTTGAACCGCTCCCAATTCTGTGCAAGCAGCATAATGTTTTTGATGGCAATTTTGAAGGTCGCTGCCCTTCAAAAAGAAGAGCAACTCAATTATATAAAGTCGTTAACAATAAAGTCGTTAACAAGAACAAATAACAATGCCTATACACATACCAGAAAAATTTAGCACCCAATTGAGAATATAAATGAAGGGTTAAATGAAAGGATAAAATTAACACGAAAAACATGCTCAGAACCTGCCCTCAATAAATTTTTTAAAATACTGATACAGTTTGTTGTTGTTATGTTGGTGATTCTGTTATTGAGAAAAGCTTTAATATCAATATATAAGTGTTGAAATTATGAATGAAAATATACGTGCTGTATTTCCATTGATAGTTCTGTTAGTGGTTATTGTGTTTTGTATACCTGTTATCTATTTGTGGGAGGCTAATAATTTGGTTGGAGCACTGGCATATCTTGTTTTTTATGTTATCATTGCTTGTGTTGTAGAGCGTGTTATGCGTAAATATGGTTTTGACTTTCCAACTAGAAGTGGCTTTCGACCTTCGAAATATCAAAATACATTAACTCCCGAGGGTAGAGTAATGGTAATGGTTGTGTCAGGTTCTATCTTTGGTATCATTATATCACTTGTTGTAAGGGAATTTACAGGTTTGTGGGATGTCATAGGTTTGTCTCGAACGAGTGCACCTGTGTCTGATCCTTATTTTTGGGTGCTCTTTGCTATCTTATTTGTTGTAGGGGCCGTTATCGGAAACACCATCAGAAAAACAACACAAAAAGCATGAGCAAAAAAATGTTCAAACTAATCATAAAATCTCTTAAGACCCAATTAAACTACAAGTAAATTTCACCATTTTTATTGAGGACAAGTTCTCACTTATTTATCGAACATAATCAAGGTTGTCAGTAGTTTTATGTTCTGAAACTGGTGATTTGTCAGTTTGGTTTCCAGCTAAACCTCAACCAACTTACTAACTGTACTACTTAACAAAACTAACCCTTTCTCCAAATCTACAACACGATCAACCAAACTCAGCTGACTCTTAGAAACAGCCTCAACACAGCGCCCGAGCTCCAACATTCTGCTGTTATTGAATTTTAGAGCCTTCCATACGCCACGGACTTCATCCCGTAAATCTTTAAGATCATGTGCTTTTTCCAGCCCTGCAAGTCCCTTAGAAACTGCCTCTTCAAACTTGTTCAAACTCATAGGCGTAGAGACCTTCCACTCCTTACGCACCAGATTCGCTTCTTTTTGATAAGTTCGTTCAATCATACCATAAAGATCACGCTTAGTAACACACTGAATCCCATCAATTCTAATTCCCGCATGATCCTTATTGAGCTCCCACGTAGTCAACACCAAATCATTCAAACAAAACCCCAACTTTGACTCCACCAACTCAAACCAACGATTAACAGCAAACAAACAAGTATCCCGACTCATCCCAGCATCACAACTAATAACCCCCGACACCTTACGCCGCTCACTCCCAAACACCACCTTAATACCAACCCCACCAACCACCTCACTAACCACCTCACTTTTCACATCCACACAAAGATTAGAATGCAACCTAACATTATGCAGCATCAAGGGTACAAACCGCACACTGTATGTGATTTTACTACAGTATGTTTCAGGGTAGGGTTGAATGACAAGACCTCTTTGAAGCAACCTAGCACAAATAACCCGAACAGACGTATATTGTCCAGCCGCGGGTTTATGCGGAGCATGGATTTTACGTGCAATCTCTGACGGTTTCAACTCAACCTCGGAGGCATCGATCACATGACAAATCCTTTCCTCTATAGAATATCCAAAATTCCGACTATTGTGACCGGTAACTGTTGTAACAGGTGTTACAACAGGTGTATGCTGCCGCTTCAGATCATCAGAGACAACCAAAACAGCCACCCTAAAGCTGCTCGTTTAGTTTCTTTTGGCGAGCCAACTCACGAATTCGTAAAAAGCATTGAAAATAAATCTACTCATCCGCATAGATACGTTCAGGAGTAAGAGAGCATGTTTTAAAAATGGCTATAAACGACGGGGTAGTATGTGTCTGGTAAAAGAAATATTTAATGTATTTTGTGAGTATAGTAAGTTACATAGATATTGATAGTTTCTTGTATGAGTTAAAAACAAAATTAGAATGAAATATTGAAAAAATAAACCAATTTTAAATGTCCCACTAATAAAAACACTACCAATGTAATTTCAACATGCCATATTTATCTTTGCGCACTTGGTGTAGCCGGTAGTTCGAAGAGGTATTTGTTTTCCCAAGTCAGAAACTATACATCATACTATTGTTGGTTTAATCATAAACTTTTGGTTCTTCAAAAGACAACTATCAGTTCACCTACTTTAGGATATGACTAATAAATATGGTTGTAGTAAATGTGTGCTATTTCTGTGACAATTATGCGTTTTTTAGTTAGTGAATAAATTTCAATCTTTCATCTACAGGTAGAGCAATACACCATTATTATATAACCCTAACTTTCCAAATTTAAGTAGTGTGTTTTGTTTATCGGTTTGTTTTTAATTGTTTTTGTTATTAGAGGTGTATTGTGGTTTATTTAGGATTGAGTCATGTTACTTATGTTAAGTAATATGGGGTTATAGAGCCTGCTTTATAAATGGCTTTTATAGTGAAAAGAGACAAAAAATAAGACGTTACATCTGAAAACTATTACTTAAATCGGAAAGATAGGGATATAAAATACCCATTAGTTAACATTACAGGGAATTAGTATGTATAAAACACCTAAGGACTTTATGGTTTATGTAAAAGAGAAGAATCCTAATCAACCGGAATTTCATCAGGCTGTAGAAGACGTCGTATCTTCTGTTTGGTCGGTGATTGAGAATAATCCAAAGTATCAGGCTACTAATATTTTAGATCGGATTATTGAGCCTGAGCGCACAATCACATTTAAAGTTACTTGGGTAAATGATCAGAGCGAGGTAAAAGTGAATACGGGTTATAGAGTTCAGATGAATAATGCTATTGGCCCATATAAAGGCGGTATTCGTTTTCACCCTAGTGTTAATTTGAGTGTGTTAAAGTTTTTAGCGTTTGAGCAGGTGTTTAAGAATTCGTTGACTACTTTGCCCATGGGCGGGGCTAAGGGTGGGTCAGATTTTGATCCTAAGGGTAAGAGTGATGGAGAGGTTATGAAGTTTTGTCAAAATTTTATGTTGGAACTTTCGCGACATATTGGCCCAGATACTGATGTTCCAGCGGGCGATATTGGGGTAGGTGCTCGGGAGATTGGTTTTATGTTTGGCATGTATAAGAAGCTTTGCAATGAGTTTACAGGGGTGTTTACAGGCAAGGGTCTTAATTGGGGCGGCAGTTTAATTCGTCCTGAAGCCACGGGTTACGGGGTTACTTATTTTGCGCAAGAGATGCTTAAAATGAGAAATGACGATTTAAGAGGCAAAGTTGTCGCTGTTTCAGGGTCAGGTAATGTTGCTCAGTTCGCGGTGCAAAAGGTTATAGAATTAGGTGGTAAGGTGGTGACTTTGTCTGATAGTAACGGAACTATTTATGATAACGAAGGTATTGATGGGTCAAAACTTGCTTATGTTATGGATTTAAAGAATAAACGACGAGGTCGAATTCGAGAATATGCAACTCAATATAAAAATTCAGAGTATTTGGAGGGGAAACGTCCATGGGGTGTTGAGTGTCATGTGGCGTTACCTTGTGCTACGCAAAATGAATTAAGTGGTGAAGACGCAAAAACTTTGGTTAATAATGGTTGTTATTGCATAAGTGAGGGCGCAAATATGCCTACAGAGCCTGAAGGGGTGAAAATATTTCTTAAAAATCAAGTGTTGTATGGACCAGGTAAAGCAGCAAATGCAGGAGGCGTAACAACTTCAGGGTTAGAGATGGCACAAAACAGTATGCGCCTCTCATGGACACGTGAAGAAGTAGACAGTAAATTAAAGGCAATAATGAAAGCAATTCACCAAACATGCGTTAAATATGGTCAAGAAGGAGATTTCATCAACTATGTTAAAGGTGCGAACATTGGTGGTTTTATAAAAGTAGCAGATACAATGATTGACCAAGGTATAAGTTAACAGCAACGCAACTCATCGTAAATCGTAAGTAATTAGTTTCAACAATAAGATCTATGTCCTTTTTTTATTTTTATTGTAAATGTGTTTAGGGTTATGGGTAACATTTTTTTTTTTGAAATATATAGTTCTGTTGAGCGTTTTAGTATATTTTTAAATGTGAGAAGAAGGGAGTTTCTTGGTAGGTAGAGATTGTGAGAGCGCTTATTCTTGATGGGATAGAAAAGATTCGTCTTGCTGAGGTCAAAGTGCCTAACTGTAGCAATGGTGAGGTATTGTTGGAAGTGGATTATTGTTCTATTTGTCGGACTGATGTAAAAATGTGGGCTCAGGGTCAGAGGGATTTAGTTTTACCGAGAATTTTGGGGCATGAAATTTGTGGACATCTGATGGATTCTGAGGAGTATTATGTTGTTTGGCCGGCGAATGTTTGTGGTAAGTGTTTTTATTGTAAAAATGGTGTGGAGAATCTTTGTGTGGATATTGAAGTGCTTGGTTTTCATCGTGACGGGGGTTTGGCGCAATATGTAAGAGTGCCTATAGGAAGTCTTATAAAAGTGCCTAAAGAGATACCTTTAGAAGTTGCATGTATGGCGGAATTGTTATCTGCTGCGGTAAATGCCGTTGAGCAGATTGATTTACAGGAAAAACAAAAGGTACTTATTTTTGGAGGAGGCCCTGCTGGACTTATGTTGGGTTTAGCCTGTAAACATTTTGGGGCAGATCTTGTTATTGTCGAAAAAAACCCTGAAAAGGTGGAAAAAGTAGCATTGTTTTGTAAAAAAGCAAACATTCCCATAGTATCTAACGCAGCGGGGTTGGACAAGATTGAAGTTGTTATAAATGCGTCTCCTGATCCAGAGCTCTTATCTGATGGTATTTTGAGGTTAAATGCTGGTGGCAAGTTTTGTATATTTAGTGGGTTTACAAAAAATGTTAATTTTTCAAGTGATTTGTTAAATGAGGTTCACTATAGACAGTTAGCATTAATTGGTGCATATGGAAGCACTAAAAAGCAAATGGAGATGGCGCTAAAAATTTTAGAACAAAATGCTAAAAACCTTAAACTGTTA
>JAITMO010000180.1 GCA_031277345.1 Candidatus Bathycorpusculum soli | reverse complement strand
TGTGGGGCCGTTCACCCCACTGGGGTTAATGCTCAAGCTCATTGTGTCCTACTATGTATCCGCCCGCAAAAAATCGACTCTACACCATACATTTACATTGTAGGTGATAATGAATGCGGAAAAACCGTCATACTTAACCTGTTAAGCAAACTCTGCTACAGACCATTGCACTCGGTCTCTTTAACACCTGTTAACATTTATGGCTACATAGGGACGGACAATGAATTTTTTGGAACTATACTGGAAGATGAGGCTCAAGGGTTAGATCGTGATGAGGAGAAAGCTAAAATCTACAAGGCAGGTTACACCAAAGGTACAAAAGTAGCAAGAACTCTTCAAACCCAAGCAGGTCGCCACATAGAATACTATAACACCTTTGGGTTTAAAGCCTCAGCCGCTGAAAAGATGCCTACAAACAAAGGCTTTATCGAACGTAATCTTTTTATTCACATGACGGAGAGCGAACCCAAGAAGGATTGGGGCGATAAACATAAACAAGATGAACAACGCCTGCAAACGCTACGTGATGATCTTTTAAAATGGCGTTTATCAGTACAGGGTTTAGATTTGCCGGAGCAGGTTTTTTCGATTGATTGTGCGATTAGAGGGCGTTTGAAACAAATCTGGAAGCCTCTGTTGCAGGTGACTGCTGGTTTGACTGTAGAACACCGACTGCGAGAATACCTGGAGCAGAATAAACTGGAGCGGTTAGAGGAGAAAAATAAAACACTGGAGAGCTATATTGTTAAAGCCGTTTTTGCCTTGCATGAACCTAAGCGTCCGGTTGCGTTTAGTGCTATCTGGAAATATTTGGAGGTAGAGTTAGAGGGCATACCTGATGATAAGAAGCAAAAAATGGAGACTCCCGAGTTTGGGGTTATCACGAAGAGACGTGTAGGTAGCAGAATTGGTGCGGTGCTTAATGCTAAGAGTAGTCGAGGTACAGTAGATGGTGAGTATGTTGTTGTGTATTTGTTTGATGAGTCAAAACTTGTCAGAGCAGCTAAAAAATACGGCCTAACAACCTCCACCTTACAAACACATAAGTCTACCGTTTCTACCGTTCTACCGATTGTGGAAGGGGACGCGGGGGTAAAACGGGAAAATAAATTTGATAATTTAAGCGTTATTTCCAAAAATACCCTCGATTCTATGGGTCAAAAATGGGTAAATACTGCTGTAGACCCTTTGAGAATCGGTAGATCAGTAGAATCAGTAGACCACGCTAAAGATCAACACCAGCAAACTCTTCTTCCATTAAAAAATAACGCAGATAACGGAAAAAACTGTTATATCCAAAAAGATGCGGGTGTAGGCATATTTTATGAGCTTGTTGTGCCTCCGGCTGAGCCTTGTCAATGTGGTGCATTTGCTGTTGAATACACTATAACCATGAGGCCGACAAATGAGATTCGTCGGGTTTGTCAGGCATGTTTTACCCTGTTTAAAGAAGAACATAAAACTGAGAGTATCTTTTTGCGGCGGCGAGGGGAGGTGGGGGCAAATGAGTAAACCCACAACAAGTCAGACTGGGTCTTCAGAAAATGGCCCGTATTCTGAGTCTTGTTTTACTGTGTCTTCTGAATGGTTGGATGAGTTTGCAGGGTTGGTTTATGTGCAGTATGTTGATCATGTGGTGTTTCATCGGGCGGTAGCAGAGGAAATGGTGCCTCAAATACGTGAAACAGTAGGCTGGTTAGTCTCTGAAACTGCTGTATATGTAACGCTCTGCTATGATCGTGACACTGCCCCGCCAGCCTTAAGAGGTGGAGACCCTAAAGCGTCTGGTTTGGTGCTGCTTAAATCGGCCATTTTAACGTTAAAGAAGCTATGTGAGCAATCCTACAAGTTTAAAACTGACAAATGCAACTTTAATACTATCCAAATACGCGCTCGTGTGAGTGAAAAATTTGGTGTCTCCAACAAAAAGGAGACTGTGATATGATTGAAAACAAACCGCAGCGGTTAACCCGCAACCACAAACTTACAATCAAAGATCTACAAACACTGCCTCTGCCATTAATCATCAAAGACAACCAAATAATCGTTGAAATGGGTCTTAGAAACTCTCCGCTAAAACGTCCCATAACCTTAGAGCTTGAAGCGGTGCTTGCCGTTAAAGAACTAAAACTAATAGAATACGTCTTCCAAGCTTTACTCTGCGAAAGACCCATACTGCTGCAATACACGTTTAGCAACAAAAGCGTCTACTTATGGCAAGACATTTCCTACGTAATTGTTCAGGAAGTCCACAATCATGCTACACCTATATCCAACATGTCCACCAATACACAACATGGCTTGAAAGCAGTCCAGACCAAATAATAAGCGACCTAAAAACTGACACCAACACCGTAGATCCGCAGCGATTGCAGAATCACAATAAATTCGTAAATGAATACGTAGCCACACTACAAGACCGAGGCCTAACAAATAGTACAATCAATAACCATCTTAAAGCGTGCAAAATCTTTTACAAAACCAATGATGTACCAATAGAATTTAACGGACGAATCAGACGTAAAACAATCTACAAGGATAGAGCACCTACGCCTGAGGAATTAACTAAGCTCTTAGATGTAGGGAATTTGCGAGAAAAAACCATAGTTGCAATGCTTGCTTTAGGCGGCTTTCGTGAAGGAACGCTCTCTAAACTCAAATACCGCCATGTCAAAGATGACTTAGAAAACAACATAACACCGATACATGTGCATGTGGAAGAGACTATTACTAAGGGTAAATATGGTGACTATGATACTTTTCTTGGTGCCGAAGCAGCGCAATATCTGAAGTTGTATTTGAGTCAAAGGCAAGCAGGAACAAGACGTGTGCCGTCTGAAACGCTACATGATGAATCACCCTTGATAAAAACAATAAATGGCAAATTTGGTCTATAGGTGCTAAACAGATTACGCAGTTAGTACATCAGCTTTATGTGAAGGCTGGTTTAATTAAGCATAAAAAGGGGCATTATGATCTGCGAACTCATAGTTTACGAAAGTTCTTTAAAACTCAGATGATTGCTTTAGGTTGTCAATCGGATTACGTTGATTATTTTATGGGGCATGTGCTTGATACTTATCATAGTATTCAGAGTATAGGTTTGGAGCGATTACGTAGTGCTTATAGTGTGGCAGGTTTAAGCATTAGGACAAAGGTAAAGATGTCTGAGGTAGATCAGGTGAAGCAGTTGATACGAGCATTAGGCGGAGATCCTAATAAGTGGCTTTCTAAGGAAATGCTAAGTGATGGTGCTATAACTGTGCAGAATGTTGAGGATCAACAGTTAGGTATGTTGCGTGAACGGTTAAGACAGTTAATTTTAACTCAAAAAACGGTTTAAAAGCTTAACTTGGCTGGCAAAAACCAGCGGCCCCACCACAATAAACCAGGCCCCTGCTTAAATAGGGTCTCAATGGTTTTACTTGTGTTTTCTAAACAATTTCACATAATCAAAGCTACAAACGTATTCAAAGCCTGTTTCAACGAGTTTTTGTGCTTCTTGTATTGTTTTTGCTGTTGCTGAATGGAAATTATCGTCGTCATCAAAGTTTATCAGTTGTGTGTAGATCAGGGTATTTTGAATGCTTTTGTGGCCGAGTAGTTTCATGATACTGGGGAAATTGTGGCGTATGTTTTTGGTTCAAGAAATCAGGGGTGTTGCGACATTGGGACAAAACTATTTTGAGTTTGTTACAAGTTTTTTGTTTTACGTTTGAGTTAATAGATAAGTGATGCATATATATTTTTTGCAAACAAGTTTTTTACAACACAAAAACGATA
>JAITMO010000172.1 GCA_031277345.1 Candidatus Bathycorpusculum soli | reverse complement strand
GATTTGTCTTTGCTTAATTTGGTGGAGGATGAGTTTAATGGGCATTGGAATTACACTATACGCCCCAAAGTAACATGAATTTTTTATTCTGTTTATAGAAAAAGTTAAGTAACAGTTGTGCCTTTAATAGGCACTGAGCGATGCGAAATTAGATTAGCACTGATACAAGAAGAGTGGCTGTAGCCTTTAATGTCAAAATCACAAATCGTTAACATTAAAGACTGTATAGACCACTCCTAAGGTAGGATATGTTAGTGTAATTTAAGCATTGCTCATAAAAACAAAAAGAAGGAAAAGAAATATGAATATAAGAAAAATTGGTTCGGCTTTAAGTGTTGGCTTAGTTTTAGTTACAATGCTGTCTTTGTGTGTGCTACCTGCGTTCGTGGAAGCACGAAGTGGTTACAGACATGAAAAACATGAAAAAGGTGATTGGAATTGGAACATAATAGCTGGTGCTCATGCATATTGGGATGATTATTATATTGTTGATACTTCCAGTTCTTCTACATATCACTCAGCTACTGGCGGTGTTGGTATTTCAGCTACTACAGACTATTATGAGGATCTAGAAACTAGTGAGGTTGTCTTCTCAGCTATTGAAGCCACATTTAAGCCAACAGGTCTCTCGGCATTTCATGCTTATGCTGAATCTTGGGTTAGACCAGCATATTTTCCACAGCAATGGGGCGGATATGCTGAGCGATGGTAAACCACAAAACCGTCTTAGCAATATTTTGTATATTGCTTGGTCTATCTTCTTTTTTTCTTTTTTCTACAACTTGTTCAGCAAACAATTCTTTACCATCAACTTTTTACGTCACATTTCAGGGTTACATGCAACCTGAATATTTTCCCGAAGATGAAACACCTGTACTTGCGTTAATCTTTTTAAACGGGACATCTTATACAGCGGAAACCACTATTTTTACTTTCTATATAGAAGAATTAACTGGTGGTGAACATGTTGCTAAATTTACACTTGCTTTCGGTGATTTTTATGATGAAATAACTTTGCCTGCTACGGTTTCAGACGGACGGGTTTACATAGATTCCACTCCAACGATGTTTGTTGTAGACCCAGCTTCTTTAATTGATGATAATACTATTCAACTCTATCAAACAGAAAATTTAGTTCTTTCAGGTACTGTTTTAGGTGACGGACGAGTATCAACTTTAATTGAAAACTATCGCATATTTTCAAAAGTGGTTAGAGCATCATATCAAACTGATTCTGACTCATTTTTTTCCAAGCCTATGTTGAGTTTTGATCACGAAACAGGCGTACTTACCCATGCTGCAGGTCAAATTAGTGATGTGCTCTTAAATAAATTAGGTGTAGCTTATCTTTTAGGTGGGATCTTTGATTTAGTGGATTATTCAGAAAATTTGAATTTTACCATAGTTCGTGATTTTATTTCATTTTTTGAGCTTATTTTAATACCTGTATTTGTTATAATATTTGTCTTGGTCGCATTTTTTGCTTACAGAGCTTCAAAGAAAAAAAGAGAGAAACGGAAAAAACATCTAAATAAATCTTTAAAAATATTATACATATTAAACAAAATGCGTGAGGAGTTAATGTGGACTGCGAAATTATAGGTGAATTTAGATCTGTTACAAAACGGTTTGGTTCTGCAGTGGCACTTGATGGGCTTAGTTTGAAGATATACCGGGGTATTAATGGATTAATTGGTCCCAATGGTGCTGGTAAGACAACTGCTATTCGGTTAAGTTTGGGTTTGATTAAGGCTGATGCTGGGTGTGCAGAGTTATTTAGGTTTGATTGTTGGAATGACTCTTTGGTTATTCGTGGTAGGGTGGGGGTTTTGTATGAAAAGCTTGCGTTTTATGATAATTTGTCGGGGCTTGAGCAGTTGCGGTTGATGGCAAAGTTGAAGGGGGCTTCTGATTCGGTGGTTAAGCTTAGAAAGCTTTTGTGTCTTGTTGAGTTGGATGAATCTGTTCATGGTCGGCGTGTTGGGGGTTATTCTGCTGGTATGCGTCAAAGGCTCGGCTTAGCCCAAGCACTATTAGGTAATCCTGAACTTGTGATTCTTGATGAACCTACCGCAAATTTGGATCCCCTAAATCGTGTAAAAATTCTTGAACTTATAACCTTTTTGAATAAAGAACATGATATTTCTTTTTTGATTTCAAGTCACATATTGCCTGAGCTCGAAAGAGTATGCGATAATTTTATATTGATGAATAAGGGCAAACTGTTACGACAGGGCTCAATTGTACAAATGTTTGAAAAAACCGTTACAACAAAATTCATTGTTAGGGTGCAACCAGTTGAGTCGGTGATGGTTTTTCTGAAGGATGAGGCATATGTTGAGGATTTAGCGGTAATTGATGATTGTTTGCATGTTGTTGTGAGGGATGCTGTTTTGTTTAGGAAGCGTTTGCCTTTGCTTGTTGGTCAGGTTGGTGCGTCTTTGGATGAGGTTAGAATGGTAAAGTCGGATTTAGAAACTGTTTTTAAATCAACTGTTGAGGGGGCTTAAGAGTTGTCTGTTCGTGTAGGTTTGGCGTTGTTAAAAGCTGAACTAAGTAAAGCTTGGGCAAGACCAATATTAGAGGTCACGATTGCTCTGATGGCTATATTGTCTGTTGCTTCAATTAGACCTCTTACTGAAATTTACAGTCAATCGGATTTTTCAACTGCTTTTCAATCCATAGTCGCAGAAAGTGTAAGTGCTACTATGACTTCTTTGATGTTACCTTTAGTACTTATGTGTGCGGTTTTGATGTCTTTGTCTTTTGCTAGGGATTATGAATCAGGGTTAATGCAGTCACTTTTATCTGTGCCTGTATCTCGTAGTTTGTTTTTTACGGTAAAGTTTGTCGCAGTCATTCTACCGTTGGCTTTGCTTTCTTGGTTTTTCTCTGTCTTTTTTGTGGGCATTACTTTTTATTCAAGCCCTTGGATTGTTTTACAGTTTTCATTTTATGTCTTGCCTGTTTCCGTTTTGGCTTTGATGTTTTGTGGGGGCATAGGCGTTTTAGTAGCACTATTGATAAAGCGTACCATCCCTTCGGTGCTAACTACATTGATTGCAAATTTTTTCTTTTGGTTTATATGTTCAATGGAGTCTGAGTATGTGTATCGATCGTTTGGAGCAAATTTTGCTAATTATGTGTGTTTAGCTCCTTTTAAAAGCTCTCTTGTCTTTTTAGACAAATTGCTTGGTATACAACATAGTGTTTCGTCTTCACTTATAGACCCGTTGGTATCTTCTTTTTCTGTGGGTAGTTTTGGTATTTTAGTGGTCTTTTGGGCGTGTGTACTTGTAGTTCCAATGGTTGTTTATTTCTCTCGGAGGTTTGAAATATGCGATTAAACTTTACTAGGTTCGGTTTAATTTTGATAATTATTGGAGTGGTTTTGTTGTCTAATTCTTGGACGGCTTTTCTTCCAACATATGGGATAGTGGGTAGTGGAGAAGTTGAATCTGGTGAAACTTTGGGGTATAGTGTGTTTATGTCTCCTGTTGGTTTAGGAAATTTTATTGTAGGGTATAATAAGGCACCTGACGGTAGACCATCTACGATTCCAATTGAACCAGTAGTTGTTGTACCTGTTCATTTAGTGATTGTTAGTCCATCGAATGTGACTTTAGTTGATGTGGAGGTTGTGACTCCCTATTCGGTTCAGATTGATTTTGATGAACGTGGCAAGTATACTGTTTACGCAACAAATATGGGTGATGAACGATCAGGTATTCCAATTGGTCTAAGTTTTCCACAGGATGATGGTGTTACACATAGAGAGGCTGACAAATTTCTTGTCAGCATAATCCTAACAGCCAGTGGCGCAGTGTTTTTTTGTTTGGGCTTAAGCATATCGGTAATTCTAAAACACAAAAAAGAGTTACAAAAAATAGTTGACCCTTTGCATACCCAAAGTGGCAACATTTAGGAGTTAGTCATTTTTGACCATTAAATTAACTTGTAGGAGGTGAAAAAAGTATGAGAAAACAAAAGAGGTGCTCGGTTTTAGGTGTTAGCTTAATTTTAGTTACACTGCTATCTTTGCTTGTGTTTCCTTCATTCGCGGAGGCAAAGGCGGGTTATCGAAGCGAAGTGCATAGTATGGATGGTTTCAATTGGAGTGTGAGCTCTCCAGACTGTGTCAAAAGCCATTATGAACTTTAAAGTCCAAGCCACTATTCTATGAAAAATATTCGTCCTTGTAAAAACAAAAAAACAGGCTCTTTCATGCCTGAATTGCTTGCATTAGTTTCTAAACACCAACAATATTGATTACCCGTTTTAAATTATACACCAAAAACGCCAACGAAAACTCACCTCTTACCCTCTCAATACCCTTCAACAAACAATATCCAGCATCCATCGCACGCTTAACCGTGCCAAAAGGGTGCTCTGACAGAGTTTTTCGTAACTTGACAAGTGCCTTATCAGGTTTGACTTTAATCTGCTTAACATACAAATCCGCATCATCATACACCTTGCTAAATTCCTCTTCCCTCATAACAATAGAAAAACTTCGCCTACCCAATACACATTTACAAACACAGCCACCACACGCAACAGAATTATAAAACGACGCTGCCTTATTCTTTTTAGAATAACATCCAGGATACAAAACCTTACCCATTGGACAAAGTGCCAAATTACGCTCCGCTACATACACACAACGACCATCCGTATGAGACAACACATCCGCCGCTTCCTCTTTACTACAAGGAACACAAACATCAAACTCTACACCTGCAACATGCACATCAATCCCATTTCTTAGACAATTTACAATCTCGGTTGCAGAATCATAGCCCGCATCAGCAACAACAGCTAACTGGTTTACTTCTAAAATTTCAGCAGTTTTCTTTGCCATAGCACTTAACTGATTGCGGTCATTTTGGTCATTAGTTACCTCAAAATCAACAAGTAACTTGTTTTTTGCATCAACAGCAGTTTGTATGTTATAACACACATCCGCGTTGCCATTGGGTATCATCATTCGTCGGCTCTCGGGGTCAGTTAAGGATTTTTGTGTTTCACCAGTTTGTTTAAGTTCTTGAACATAACCTTGATAAACCATTTTTCGAGCATTAAGTTCAGTTAAAATGGTTTTAATTTCTTGTGCCGTTTTGACATTTTCGTCTGCTTCTTTAGCGTCATAAGCATCCATTTCTTTGGTGTATTCATTTATTTTAGCATCAAGGCGTGCTATGCGGTCGGCTAGTTTCTTTTGAGTAAAGTTGCGGTCTTTAGAGTTTACGGCTTGAAATTTGCTGCCGTCTATGGCTGCTAATTCTTTGCTGTAGAGGTCTAATTTTATGCAAAGTCTTACAAAATCTTTAAAGACGTTTTTTAGTGCGGTTGGGTTGTCGTGTCGGAATCGGGCTATGGTTTTGTGGTCGGGAGTTAGTTTGTTTATTAGCCACATGAGTTCAATGTTGCGTCTGGTTTCTTTTTCAAGACGGCGGCTGGAGCGGATTTTATTAAAGTATCCGTAAATATACAGTTTGAGTATGTCGGTTTGATTATATGGTGGTCGTCCTGTTTCTGCTGTCGATATGGTAAACCCCAAGCTTTCTAGGTTAAGGCTGTCAACATACGTATCTATTACTCGCACCGGATTTTCTTGCGATACAAAATCGTCCAATACATCTGGAAATAATGTTTTTTGATTCCTGTTTTCTCCCGCAATATGCCACATAAATAATCTCAACTCCTGTCAACTAATTGAGACTATTATATCATATTTAAACAAAAACGCAATAGTTTTGACACAGTCTGGCTCGTACTGAGGCATATTGGAATGATGATTATACTATTAACCTTACTATGTCAGATGTATATATTAGCGTGGCTGGTGGGATTGGTATGACGTATACGATAGATGAATATGTTATTATAAAAAATAGTGATATATTGTTTTGTAGCGTTGAAGTAACATTTCATCCAATTGGATCCAGTGATTTCCATGTCTACGTAGACGCTTGGGTTAGACCAGGACATTCCCCACTGCAATGGGGCGGATGTGCTGAGCGATGGTAACCAATAAAATCAGTATAGTGCTGCTTTAGGCATGATACGTCTCTTCTACTCTTTTTTCCAGTTTACAATGTGTTTACCAAGTAAAATTATACAGCCAATTTTTTACGCTCCACGCATGTTATCAACAAAATACCACAATACCCATACGTTTGACTTGACTTGCGTAATATCCAAAACGCGGGTCATGTGTCAAAATAGTTTACGGTTGAACTCCAACGTATTTATGAGCAAAACAAAAAATCATACACATTTCCAACGACACAGAACAACAAAATATTCCACAAACCAAACACTTAAACCACACACGAAAAACCAAAAACTTACACAAAATACACCCATATCACACTCACCCACACACAAAACCTCACACAACACAACATCAACATAAACAAAACTAGTCACCCAAAAACACCTCAACAACCTAAAAGATAACATCAATTTACAAAAATCAAACAAAAATACTTCTATCAAAATCAAAAACTACTATTTCCCAAGTTTATGGTTTTTTATTAGTTGGGAGCAATATTTAATTTGATGCTTAGAGCGTAAAATAAAATAAAAATTTCACTGTGGTGGCTCATGTTTATGGATTTAGTTGAGGGTAAGAGTTTATATGAGGTTTTAAGGGTAAATAGGAATGCTACGCGTGAGGAAATTAAGAATGCGTATTGGGAGCTCATAAAGTTTTATGCACCTGATTTAAATATGGGTAAGCCTGAACGGGTAAGATTGCAGTGTGAAGAAAAAGCTAAAGAACTTTAATTTTGCATATGAGATTTTAAGTGATATTGATAAGAGGAAGGATTATGATGCTAAACTTGACGCAACAACAAGGGCTTGTAAGAAAGTATTCTATAATCGTACTTTGGTCTATGTTGTGTAACTGTTGTCTTGGAAATCATAATAATAGTAACAAGGGGAAATAAATGGCAGAAAAAACAGGTGTCTTAAGTCCTGTTGGGGAGTCTTTTCAAATCAAAGAAGGCAAACCATTAAAAAACGTACTCAACCGTAAAACACTTCATGAGGGCGCAATAGTTATCAAATCAGTCTACAACCAATTTAAGGTTGATGAATTTGTAAATTCCATATTAGACAAGAGTTGGGATAATTTAGAATTAAAAGCCAGAGGACGCCAAATAACATTAAATTTAGGAAAATATTTACCATCAGACTACAGAGAAGCTCTTGCTATTTTGGAAAAAATAACTATGAACTATACGTCGGGGCTTTTTGTTTTAGGGTTTTCTTTTCCAGACTTTGTAGAGGTTTACGGACAGGACAAGGACAATTGGGATTTATCTATTAATGCTTTGGAAAAGTTTACAACATATTGGTCAGCAGAAATGGCTGTAAGACCCTTTATCATCAAGCACGAAGAGCGTATGATGGCACAGATGCTTTTGTGGGCAAAACATGAAAATGAGCATGTTCGAAGGCTTGCCAGCGAGGGCTGCCGTCCCGCATTGCCGTGGGCAATGGCGTTACCTAAATTTAAGAAAGACCCTACACCAATTCTGCCCATACTAACGCAACTAAAAGCTGACCCTTCCATGTATGTACGTAAGAGTGTTGCCAATAATTTGAACGATATTTCAAAAACATGCCCTGATGTATTTATTAAAATAGCCTCAGACTGGTATGGCGAAAATAACTATACAAACTGGATAGTAAAACACGGGTGCAGAACTCTGCTTAAAAAAGGCAACAACGACATACTAACTCTTTTAGGTTTAAATGATAATGCAAATGTAAATGTTGAATTTTTCTCTTTAGATACAGTCTCTGTTTCAATTGGAAATACTCTTGCTTTTTCTTTCACAATAACTGCAAAGAAAACAACTAAAGCAAGACTAGAGTATGCAATTGATTATGTTAAATCAAGGGGACAAAGAAACCGAAAAATCTTTCAAATATCCCAGATTTCGCTAAGAGCAAACGAGAAGAAACATTATGTGAAGGCTCATTCTTTTGCAAACTTGAGTACAAGAAAACATTTCCCGGAACCCACTCAATTAGTCTTATCATCAATGGAGCAGAACAGAAAAAAACAGATTTCAAAGTAACAATATAACTTAGAAATTTCACAAAACAAAACAAATCATTAAACATAACAATAAAACAGCTTACCAGATATTTTTAATTATAGAAAAGCAAAAAAAAAAAAGAAAAATAGTGTTATTAATGTAATTTCAACTTGTTATAAGTACACTTACAAACAAATTAACAGTTAAAAAAAATAATAAAGTATATTATTAGAGAGCGGGTGGTTAAGTATGCTTATTGGGCATTTTTAATGTTGATTAGTGGGGTGTGTTCGGGTTTGATTTTGCTATTTACTTTTGTGGTGTTTTTTAGGTTTCATTTAGGCGTGGGTCGTTTAGGTGCTCTTTAAGCTCTTGTATGGTGTAGAGTTTTGGGTTGATGTCTGTGTGGTGGAATATGAATAGGTTGTCTGTTGCGAAGTAGCCATTGTTCATGGATAGGTCTTGGCCGTATTTTTCGAAATCGAAATAATCGTAAGTTGTTAGATTGTCACCTATCGTATATTGTTCAAGGGTAGCTTTTAGCTCAGAATCGATTTCATCAACTATTGTATAGCCGAGTTTTTCTTCTTTGCTTCCCCAAGTGTTAACATCTAACTCTACATACGAGATATCGTTGGCTTGTTGGCATATGTTTGCTATGCTTTGGGTGTCTTTTAGGCCGTTGTAGTTGCAGTATGTTGCTGCCACGGTTTTTTCGTGTTCACTCATCTGATCTAGCATTACAGCTAATAGGTTAAGATCGTAGAGGTTGTCATATTCGCCAAGGCTAAAGTCTGACTCAAAATCATGTACTGCATACTCTTCATGTTGTGCGTTTAGGCCAACTTTGGTTTTTTGTTCTATCCAATAAATGGGTTACACTTTCTATATAGCTATAGAGTTGGAGTTTGTTGGATCACGATGTTGAAAAGCTAAAAAAGTGGATAATTAACAGAAAGCTTGAAGGTCAATCGG
>JAITMO010000101.1 GCA_031277345.1 Candidatus Bathycorpusculum soli | reverse complement strand
TCTTTATCGCCTTTTCCAAAAACAATGCATTCTCGGTTATCAAAGTCAATGTCTGCCTGATTTAAACGTACAAGTTCACCAACACGCATGCCCGTTGAGGCAAGTAGGTCTATAAGTGCCAGATCACGGATAGAGTTGTAATGGTCCCGCATAAGCTCCAACGCCTCATCCGTATAGGTTTCTTTTACAGTCGTTCCCGTTTTCACCTTATGAATACGGCGCATTGGGCTTTTCAAAATAAGATTTTCTTCTTCAAGCCATGAAAAAAAGCTGGATAGGATGCGTCTGATGTTGTCAATTGTAACTTTACCTGCTCCGCCTTTTTGCTGGTATTTATCAAGGTACTGTCGAAGGTCATCTGTAGTAACGTGTTTTACAGGTTTATTCAATGTTGTTAACATGTTGTCAAGGGTTGACTCGTAATAACGAAGTGACTTGCTTGAACATCCTTCAACACGTTTTGCAGCTATGAAGCTAACGAGCAAGTTTTTATTGCTATAATTGTCCTCGGGTGTTTCAGGTAAAGTTGATGTTACGTTACGAAGATAATAGGTGAGGGTTTTGTGAAGCTGTTCCATTTGTTTATTGTCAAGATACGCGAGCATTTCCTGCTCAATATCTATAATTAATTGTTTTTCCATTTCATTCCACTCTGCCTTTTCACGAAATTATTATCACTTTTTAAACTCCATAAAGTGAACAGTTTATTTTATGTAAATCACAATAGAAAACATAGCGTCAAACATCAACACTCATCTCCAAACAAATCAGCTTACATGTCAAACTACACTAAAACACCATAAACGTAATTTGTTACAAAACAGTAACGAGTTATAAAAATACACGAACTTTTCGTTCAGTAATAAACACAAGTTGCCTCTGAACAGCATTCAAATTTACTTTCAATAAAGCATTATCCAAGGCTTTAATAACACTTTGAGCCGTTCCAGCCTTAGTATTAACAAGTATGACCGTTAATTTACGCCTATACTGAGTACGGTACATTTTAGCAAAACCAATATCCTGTGTTAGAACAGCTAAACCATTTTGCATAGCAAACAAAGCTATCTCCACATCAGATGCTCGTCTAAGATTAACATCTGACAAAAGAACTATCTCAAAACCCTTCTGCCTCAACCAAGCCATAACAAGTTTAGGCATATTTTGATCAATAAAGAGCTTCAAAACACTACCAGCTTATTTTCAAACAAGCAGGACTTCTTCATACCCAAGAGATTCAGACGCATATAGAAGAGCTGCTTTTATGTCTTCTTTTACTAAATCAGGGTAATAATCCGTTAGTATTTCCTCTTCAGTTACACCGTTTGCCAAAAGCTTTACAATCAACTGAACCGCAATACGAGTACCGCGAATAACCGGCTTACCAAACGCAACATCAGGATTAACTGTTACTCTATCCATTAACTTCACCATGCTCACCTAACAAAAGTAAATAACTTTAACCCTCATAATATAGGTAACGGCATAATTTGACAACAAACACCAAGAACAAAGCGCCTTCAGCGCGAATTAACTAGACCTGCCAATTAACATAACCACAACCATCACCCCACCCACCATAAACCAAACCACCACCACCATCAAACCCAGACACACCCACAAAAACCACAACACAACCACAAACAAAACAACAAACAAACACCCGCTTCACATTATACACCAAAAAAGACAGTCTGATGCTTAGCTTGTCTTATGAGAGTATTTTTATAGGTAAAGATTACCTTAAATGGTCCGCATTGCGAGATAAATCTGCAGAAAACATGTATCAAATTGTACAGGGTGAAGTTTTTCCGTTCATATGTGTTATAACCTGTATTCTCAGCAAAATTGTAGTATACAGTGCCGAATTTTTTGCCATAACTTGTTGTATATAGCCTGAATTCCCGAGAATATTTTAACCTACATTTTAAAAAACGTAAAATAGGCTTTTTATTCCAAAACAACTACTTATCAACCGTATTGATGTTGTTATGTAGGCTAAAATAATTTAACCTACCAGAGTTAATGAAAATTATACAAAAGCCAAGTTTACACCTTATTTTAGAAATCTGATACGTTGTTACGTTTTTCATTTTGTAGGTTAAAATTTATACGGGAATTCAGGATATAGTTAATTGAACGATATTGAACAAGTTTTTTTGCATGGTATTCTATTTTTTGTGCAGATAATGTATCGCAATATTTCCACTATGATGTATACTATAATTATCATATACCGCAAAAATGTGAGTTGTAAAAAATACTATAAACTCATCCTAATATTTCAAACAAGAAATCAATCATAAATATAACACGAGTTTCGCACATAGAGGGATTGAGAGATAGGATATAGAAAATAAGTAGTAAAGAAGAAACGAGGTGCATTATGTCAAAATCAAAATGTTCACGAAACCCTTTACTGTTCATTTCTCGAAGTCACATCATTACGTTTTTCGGCACTCAACCTAAGCGAGGTAGCGCCCGAAAGCATGGCGCTGTCGCACGACAGCATATCACGCTGGCTATCCTCCGCAAAAGTACAGCCCAAAGATTTATGGGAAACCGCAAGCAAAGAAATTGATAAAAACCGCGGCATATTGGCATTTGACGACGTAGTGATCGACAAAAGCCGCAGCAATAAAATGGAATTAGTGAATTGGCAATACTCCGGTACGGAACACGGAGTCGTCAAAGGAATCGGCGTTTTGAATGCGCTGTGGCAAACAAGCAAGGAGAAATACACGCCCATAGATTATCGCATATGGAATCCACCGGACGACGGCAAAACAAAAAACGACCATTTTAGGGAAATGCTGTCGTCGGCTAAAAGTCGTGGTCTTGAGCCGGAAATGGTTGTGGCGGACAGTTGGTATCGCTCGTTTGATAATCTCAAGAGCATTCGCTCTCATGGCTGGGATTGGGTGATGGGGCTGAAGAGCAACCGTCTGGTCAATAAGTCGCATATTCAAATTTGCAAATTAGATATACCGGACGAGGGTTTGAAAGTCTACTTAAAAGGTTACGGTTGGATCAAGTTATTCCGGTTTGAGGGCAAAAACGGTCGCACGGATTATGTCGGTACTAGTCGCCTTGATTTAACCAAAGAGCAAATCAAATCGTACTTCGAACGTCGTTGGAGCATTGAGGTAATGCATAGGGAACTAAAAGCAAACTTGCGGATTTAGCTGCTGTTAGTCCAACTCTGGACGGGCGGGGCGTAACCATATCGGTCTCTCTTTGCTTGCTTTGGTGCGAAAATACAGGAGAAGGTGGCTTGGTCAAACGACTCTTTACCGACAAGATTGGGAGGTTATTAAACCTGCCATCAGTCTTGCTTTGGCTTCCGTCATCTAACGGTAAGTGCGAAACTCGTGTATAATTTAAAACAGGCTCACACATTTGTATTCTATAAAAACGTGCAGAATTTAGGTTATAAACAAAAATTCGTTATGATATGCATGGATTTTAGAATATTTTGTCGCGGAGTAAGACTGCTACGCAAGTTCAAGTTTCCACAGCTTTTTAACCAAACAAACGTTCTAACAGTTAACACTTCACAACTAAAGATTTGCCACACTTGCCACACTTGCCACCCTCAAAAAAGAACTCCCACCCCACAGTTTAGCAGAACAGTATAATGTTGAGTTTGTCATGTGAAAAATAGTTTTTATTCTTTTAAAACATAAAAAACAGTACTTTTTCACACATATGAGTACAGAACCCTTCGGACCCGTTTTCATATGCATGAAAAAGTACCATAGTTTGACTTATTTTGCTAATTCTTTTCTTATAATCTGCTTAAGTTGATCTGCAAGTATCGATAATTGATGATTTTTATATTGTTCTTGTGTTTCAGTGATGTTG
>JAITMO010000049.1 GCA_031277345.1 Candidatus Bathycorpusculum soli | reverse complement strand
AGTTAACCATAGTCACTTGACTTTTATCACTACGAACCGTCTCAATTACATTCTCAGTATCAGTCCCTTTTTCAGTATTCGGACTTGCAGGAGAAGGAATATCCATACGAGTTAAAATTCGCATACAATCAGCCCAAGCAGAAAAATAACCACGATCAAAATCACCATGAAGCCCACTGCGCATATTATCTAAAAACTCTCGCCTACAGGCATGAAGCGCCACTTTATCACTTAAATCCAACTTTGAAAAGAGCGCATAATTATCGTTAGCGTTTTTTCTTGATAGGTACATTCCATATAATGCACGGAAGTAACCTCTATTCCATTCAGTTTTTTGTAATTTCTGTTTTACTCTTTCCAGTTCACGTTCAGCTTCAGCAAACTGCCTGCCAACGATTAACTGGAAATATCGTGTTACTAATGCTTGAGGTATAGGCATACTTTTTAGCGACCACGGGATTTAGTTGCTTTCTCTTCTTCAGAGACATCTTCTATTCCGTTTTCGGTTACTTTAAGGATTTCCTCTCCTTCAGGCAAATATGGACTTGAAACAAGGCGCGCAATTCGTATAGGACCGTGTGAGGTGCGACGTAAATAGATACGTGTTTGACTTGTATGACCAACGATGTTGCCACCGATAGGGTGTAGAGCATCTCCGAAGAATTGGTCAGGTTTTGCCATTACTTGGTTTGTTACAATTGCAACAGCGTTAAATGCACGAGCTAAAGCAGTAAGTTTGTGCATGTGTTTGTTTAGCCTTTGTTGGCGACTGGCAAGCATTTCTCTACCTACGTATTCACTGCGGAAGTGTGCTGTAAGAGAGTCAATAATTACTAGTTTGATGTTGTTTGCTTTAATGATTTCGTCAGAGTTTTCTAGCAGGAACATTTGGTGATCTGAGGTGTAGGCTTCTGCATAAATTATGTTTTTTACAACTTCTTCAGGGTCAAGGCCTAAGTGGTTGGACATTTGAACAATTCGTTCAAGACGAAAAGTGTTTTCTGTATCAATATACAATACGCCCCCGTTAAGTCCACCTCGTTCGAGTGGTAATTGAACATTTACGCACAATTGGTGACAAATTTGACTTTTTCCACAGCCGTATTCTCCATAGAATTCTGTTATTGTTTGGGTTTCTAAGCCACCGTCAACTAGTTTGTCAAGTACTTTGCTTCCTGTAGTTAGTCTGGCAACGCTTTGACGTTGTTTTAGTAGCTGATCAGCTCTGATGAATGATATACCTATTGATGATCGTGCTGCTTGTATTACTTGTTGCGCTTTTTTTTCGCTTATACCTACGGGTTCTAGTTCTCGTATTGTTGCCATTGCAAGTGATTCTACTGTGTGGTATCCTATGTCGCGTAGTTTTTGAGCGGTTGCGGGTCCGACACCTGGAAGGTCTTCTATGAATTCGTATTTTTCTATTGTTTGAGTTTCTTGTTGTTCTTCTGTGTCTTCGGGCATTAGTTTCACACTTTATGATTGTTGTATAATTGGGACTATTTAAAACACGCGAAGAAGAGGTCTTTTATGTTAGCAGAGGGCAGTTAAAGTGAAAATGAAAATATACAAGTGAATACATGAAGAGTAAATTTATATGTGGTTTCTATTGTTTATCAAATGTAAGGAACAGTTAAATAATTAACTTGTAACCTTGTTGTGGAGTAATGTTCCAAACACTTCCATGATATTACGCTGTACAAAGTAAGCTACTTTCGAACAGTTCCTAATAGTTTGCTAGGGGTATTTGTTTGTTGATTACATAATTTGATGTTCTTTTAAGGGTTTTATTGGGATAAAGCCTTAAAGCTGTATTTTGTGTTAATATATATAGGATGTAGTTATGAAGGTTATCTTTGGTCCGGCTTCGGTTGATCTTGCTGAAAGGGTTTCAAATATTTTGGGTTGTGATGGTGTTTTTGTGGTGTCAAAAGTTTTTCCGGATGGTGAGATGTATATTCGTCTGGATGGAGATGTTGCAGGTGAGGATGTTATTGTTGTTCAAACTACGTGTCCGCCGTTGCAGGATGGTAAACTTTTTCAGTTGGCATTTATGGTAGATGCAGCTAAGCGTGCAGGGGCAGGTAAAGTTACGGTTGTTATACCGTATTTTGCATACGCTAGGCAAGATAAAATGTTTCTTTCAGGTGAGGGAATAAACGCAGGGACTGTTGCACGTATGTTGGGGGCATCAGGGTTGGATGATTTGTTGACAATTAATATTCATTCTGAGCATGTTTTGTCAGAGTTTCCGTTTCCAGTTAGGTCTGTTAGTGCTATTTCTCTTTTAGCAGAATATTTTGTGGATCAGGGATTTAAGGGCGCTTTTGCTCTTGCACCCGATAAGGGGGCCATGTATATTGCTAGTGAGGCACAGCATGTTTTAGGTGGAAATGTTGGGTTTTTAAGTAAAGTGCGTGATCGTTATACGGGCCAGACGGTACAGTCTGCGGAGGGGTTAAATGTGGAGGGGCAAGTGGTGGTTATATTTGACGATATTATTAGTACGGGCGGTACAATTGTTGGTGCTACAAAGATTTTAAAAGAGTGCGGAGCAAAAAAGGTTTTTGCAGCTTGTGTTCACCCCTTGCTGATTGGAGATGCTTCAAAACGTATTTTAGAGGCGGGTGTTGAAGATATTGTTGGGACAGATAGTGTTCCAGGACCGTTTAGCAGAGTTAGTTTAGCTTCACTTATAAGCAAACAATTTAGTAAAGGCGTTTAACCGTGTCTAAGCTTTTCTTTTTACTGTCAGGTGAAAATCCAACTTTGCCTGTTTCAGAGGCAAAAGCAATTCTAGAAGCCGAAGGGTACCCATATAGTGTAATAGAAAAGATGGATCAGATTTTGCGCGTAGAGTCAACTGTTGAATGTGTAAAAATTGTGCAGTTGCGAACTGCTTTTACAAAGCTTTGTGCGTTAGAATTGTTTGTTGCAGAAGCAAACTATGCGGATATAGGTAAAGTTGTTCAAGAGACGAATTTTAGAGATGTTCTTAGTCTGGGGGAGAGTTTTGTTGTAAGGATAAAACGGATTAAAAATTATGCTGATCAAGCCATTAATACCATGGATCTTGAAGTTAAATTGGGACGTCACATTCTTGAGCAAACACCAGGGGTTAAAGTAAATCTTAAACACCCAGATAAAACGTTTGTTGGTATAATTACTAATGGAAAGTTAGTATTTGGGTTAAAACTTACAGAGCTTGGTAGTAAAACTTTTTCTGAACGCCGGCCACGTAAAAAACCTTTTTTTCATCCATCAGCAATGCCATCTAAACTTGCACGTTGTATGATAAATTTAGCACACGTTAAAGCTGAAGACACAATACTTGACCCGTTTTGTGGTACAGGAAGTTCTTTAATTGAAGCAACATACATTGGCTGTCACACTTTAGGAACAGATGTAGCTAAACGCATGATTTTAGGCTGCCGAGAAAACTTACGCTTCTTTAACATCAACGCCAAAGGAGTAATTTTAGCCGACGCACGCAAATTACCTTTCTGCAAAATAGACTGCATAGTAACAGATCCTCCCTATGGACGATCAGCTAGCACACTTAAATCAACCACCAAAGAACTAGTACAAAGCGTGCTAGAAACAGCTTATAACCTACTCACCGAAGGACATAGAATATGCATAGCCTCACCCAAAACATTAAACATCAGCATCATTGGCACCTCAATAGGGTTTAAACACATTGAATCTCACTTTGCATACGTACACAGCACCCTAACAAGAGAAATAGCAGTATTCGAAAAGGAGCTAAAACATTGAATTTACGACTAATATTTCTAGGAACAAGCGCTGCAGTACCAACTCTAAAACGCAGTCTACCCGCCACAATACTACAAAGCCCAACAGAACAATGGATATTTGACTGCGGAGAAAACATTCAACGCCAAATGATAGCTACAAAAATTAGCTTTCACAAAAAAACCAAAATTTTCCTAACACACCTACACGGCGACCACATCTTAGGTCTACCAGGACTACTACAAACCATGGCTCTAATGGATAGAAAAAACCCCATACAAATATATGGACCATTAGGAATAAAAAAATTTTTAGTTTGCTGCCAACAAACCCTAAAATCAGAATTAACATACCAAATAGAGATAAACGAGATCATAAAACCAGGTATAATAGTAGAAGAAGAACAATATCTTATAGAAACAATAAAATCCAATCACACAATTGAAAGCTACAGCTACGCCTTTGAAGAAAAACCTCAACTAGGAGAATTCTTCCCCGAAAAAGCCACCGCATTAGAAATACCTGAAGGAGAACTCTGGGCTAAACTACAAAAAGGAGAAACAATAACCACACCAAAAGGCAAAACCATAAATCCACACCAAGTTATGGGCCCAAACCGTCAAGGAATAAAAATTATATACACTGGCGACACCAAACCCTTCGACACATTTACAACATTTGCTAACAACGCAGACATAATCATTCATGATTGCACATTTGACGACACACTAACCACAAAAGCAGAATTAAACGGCCACTCAACCCCCTCACAAGCAGCAAACCAAGCAAAAAATTCAAACGCAAAAACGCTCATACTAACACACATAAGCGCAAGATACCCATACACAGAACTATTACTTGAACAAGCAAAAAAAATCTTCAAAAACACTATAATAGCAGAAGACTTTTACACACTAAACATACCAACACCAA
This sequence comes from Candidatus Bathycorpusculum soli, assembly GCA_031277345.1. GTDB lineage: Archaea > Thermoproteota > Bathyarchaeia > Bathyarchaeales > Bathycorpusculaceae > Bathycorpusculum > Bathycorpusculum soli. The sequence goes on along the minus strand of JAITMO010000049.1, from coordinate 489 downwards.
CATCAACTAACAACTCTACAAACACAGCACCCAGTATCAACATTTAGAAGAACCAGTATGGTTTCTCAAAATTATTTCTACAGGTATCTTTGTTTTCTGTTTCATATCTTCACCATTTAAACGTTTTTGCTGCTTATCCTAGCCATACTTCAGAACACATCTTACAAATAAAAGCCCGACTAGACGTTTCTGCTTTATTCAGATTAAGAGCCCTACACAACTTCTCCTCATTATACAAAACACAAAACTCAACTAAAAAACCAAACCCACCACAATACCTAATATAGAGATCATAAAACTTTTCAAACCTACCACACGTCTACCAAATGATTAAACCCACACAAAATATGGTCATGTCATAAAGTATTTTAGGGTGTAATTGTCTGTTTGTGGTCAATCAGGTCAGTATTTGTATGGTGACAAAGGTTGTAAAGGTAGTGTGTTCTTTTTGTGGTAGCGAAAGTTTCAAAAAATGGACACAACAAAACA
>JAITMO010000138.1 GCA_031277345.1 Candidatus Bathycorpusculum soli | reverse complement strand
CGAACTGTGGAAACTCTAATCACCGCCATACACTCCGTCCTGTCAAATGTTTCGCCAAATCTAATTACCTCTTGGACCAAACACTGCGGATATAAACAATAAAAAGTTAAGTTGCTATACACTCTGTCATATTGTGGTTTAATATAAAATGGTTTCTTTCTTTTTTTCTAACTCATCACTTTTAGGTATAAAAGGTGAAGTACAAAAACAGTTTCCAGTTGTAACAACAACATTAGCCGTTTCAAATAGGTGTAGCGTAAAGTGTGGGTTTTTGTGGGATTTTTGTTTTTATGGTTTAACTTGTTTAGTAGATTTGTTGAGAAAGCTCATCTGTATGTTTCAGAGTGTGCCTTTTAGTATGATGTCAATTTGGTTTTTTGAGCTTTAAGTAAGGCATCAATTTCTTGTGTGCGTCAAAATTTAAAGCAGACCCGTAAAGCGCATATTGCATTGTTTTGAGAATTACCATTGAGAACACCAAGTTCTATTCCAAAACGCTACCGGCTCACTGTTTCATTAATGGTTTTGCTACACTTGCCATGGTTGTCACCATAAAAAGAATCCCCCTCCATTTGCTTTAGCAGATTATACCGTGAAGTGTATGATTCTGTATGTTTTTTGTTAAGGCAGTTTGTCAGAGAAAGGGCATGTCGCTAAATGTCAGTCTACGGAATCTATTGATTTTTTGTTTTTTGCTGCAGATGTCACACTTTCCACATGTTGTGATTTATTGTTATTATATCTGGAAAATAATTACATTGGTTTTGTGGCTGTATCAATATTTAGTATTGAACACGTTAAACCCATTAATTCTGTTTAAAAATATAAAAGGGTTGGTTTTTCGTTAATAAAGTAGGGAAAAAATGGTTAAATTTGCCCTATATTAAAATGTTTAACGGTAAGGTCTTATTTGATTGCTGTATATACTAAATATAAATAATTAGTTGATGTTATGTTGAGAAGTAATAGGGCACAGAAGGGATCTATTAATGATAACTGGTGAGCTTAAGAATAAAGTTGATCGTCTTTGGGAGATGTTTTGGACTGGTGGTTTGACGAATCCTTTGGATGTAATTGAGCAAATTACGTATCTTATGTTTATTCGTGATCTTGATGAGATGGATAATAGACGGAAAAAAGACAGCCTGATGCTTAGCCTGTCTTATGAGAGTATTTTTATGGGTAAAGAGCATCTTAAGTGGTCGGTGTTGCGAGATAAACCTGCCGAGAGTATGTATCAAATTGTGCAGGGTGAAGTTTTTCCTTTCATCAAAAACATGCATTCGGATAAAGCCAGTACGTATACAAAATATATGGAAGATGCTATTTTCAAGATTCCCACACCCCGTCTACTGGAGCAGATAGTTACAGCGCTTGATGATCTTTATGGTCTGGTTGATAAACAGCCTGATAAGAAGAAGGATGTGCGGGGTGATCTTTATGAGTACATGTTATCTAAGCTCACCACGGCAGGTACTAATGGGCAATTTCGTACACCACGTCATATTATTCGTATGATGGTAGAACTTTTAGACTTACGCCCCGATGACGTAATTTGTGACCCTGCATGTGGTACAAGTGGTTTTCTTGTGGCATCGGGTGAATACTTGAAAGAGACGTATTTGCAGGAAATTTTCTTCAACAAAGAAGCAAAAAAACACTATGACAACACCATGTTCACGGGTTACGATATGGATCGAACAATGCTGCGTATTGGTGCTATGAACATGATGACTCACGGCATCCAAAACCCACACATTACCTATAAAGACAGCTTGTCCGATCAGAATAGTGATAGCGGTAAGTACTCAAAGATTCTTACTAATCCCCCGTTTAAGGGCAGTCTTGATCAGGACATTGTTTCCCCTGGACTTACAAAAGTTACAAAAACCAAAAAAACCGAATTACTTTTCATCGCCTTGTTTTTGCGCATGTTGAAGAACGGTGGGCGCTGTGCCTCCATTGTACCTGATGGCGTACTGTTTGGATCAAGTAATGCACATAAGGCTATTCGTAAAGAACTAGTGGAAAAACATCGATTAGAAGCAGTTATTTCCATGCCTTCGGGCGTGTTCAAACCTTACGCTGGTGTATCTACAGCTGTTATAATCTTTACCAAGACTGGTGCAGGTGGTACAGATAAGGTATGGTTTTACGATATGCAATCAGACGGATACAGTTTAGATGACAAACGCACCGAACTTACCACAAACGACATCCCAGATATCGTAGCACGATTTAAAAATCTTGTAAACGAAGAAGGTCGTGCACGTACTGAACAAAGCTTTTTCGTACCAAAAAACGAGATCATAAATAATGTGTATGACCTGTCCATTAACAAATACAAACAAAGCACATACGTCGAAGAAAAATATCCACACCCACGCGAAATAATAGGTGAAATAAACAAAATAGAAAGAGATATTATTGAGAGTCTAAAAAAATTGGAGACGCTAATTGATGAATAAATGTGATTTAGGAAAAGTCTCCATTATCACCATGGGGCAATCACCACCATCTGAGACGTACAATAATGCCTGTATTGGTTTACCGTTTTTTCAAGGAAAAACTGATTTTAGTTTAATTCACCCTTCTGTAAGAGTATATTGTGCTAAACCACAAAAAACTGCACAATCCAATGACATTTTGATTTCTGTTCGTGCTCCTGTTGGAACAACAAATATCGCCAATCAAGAATGTTGTATTGGTCGGGGTCTTGCTGCAATAACTACACTACCTGACGTTGCTTTTTACAAGTATATTTTCTACTATTTACGATATTGTGAAAAAGAGATCGAGAAAATAGGTGTTGGTAGCACATTTAAGGCTATAAACAAAAAAGATTTAGAATGTCTACAAATTTATTTACCACAATTGTATATCCAACAAAAAATTGCTACTATTCTCGATTGTGTTAGTAATCTTATCGAAAAACGTAAAGCACAGATTGAAAAACTGGATTTGCTTGTCAAATCGCAATTTATAGAGATGTTCGGAGACCCAGTAACAAACCCGATGGGGTGGAAAACAGTAACACTAAACGATGCGTATCCAGTAGTGTCAAAAGGTAAACCG
>JAITMO010000034.1 GCA_031277345.1 Candidatus Bathycorpusculum soli | reverse complement strand
TTTTACAGCTTTCAATTGCCCTGTTTATAGCAACTTCAAAGTTTTCCCACCGAACGTAACCAAGTAGCATCATTAATTCTCTTGCATACCAAAATTCTACCTGTTCATCTTCAATGGTTTGTACTATTATGTCAAACTTTGTTTTTAGTGTAGTAATTTTGGTTTTATCCAATGGGTTCATCCTGCATGTAATATCTGGTGATATTTTTGTTTTAAATATTTCTGATGTTATAATTGGTGCTTCCTATTTGGAACTTTTGTCTGTTTGGACAGCTTGTCGGCTTAAGGCATCTTCCCCCACTCTGGGAAACTCTAGGAAACCTCTAAAACACACTTAGTGCATACTCTGTTTCTCATTAACAACAACAAATCTCCAAACCAAAAAACCTGTGAAATCAATTTATTTAACAAAAAACGTGCATAACACTGATAAAACAACAAATAAACATACAAATACAGTTTGTGTAACTGAAAAAGCTCAAATCAAACTGAAAAATTCTAGGAAACTCTGCTAAAATTTTAGGAAACTCTAGGAAACCAGGTCAACCACTATGAAACTCTAGGAAACTAACGACCCATAGGAAACCACAAAAACAGCCTTCCTTAACCTTTCAAGACCGCCAATAAACACACACTTGCATACATACTCTTCTTTCTTTAAACAACAACACCCTGCAAACCCTCCAACCCCTTCTTCTATCAGCCAGCCAAGTTCCACAAACAGAAGCACAATCAAAAATTAGGAGACAATAATATGTGTAAACAAAATTTTTCAAAATCAATAGATCAAACAATTAAACAACCTCAACTAAAAGTCTATGTTGCTAACTTGGGTAAATATAACGAAGGAAAACTTTATGGTGCATGGCTCAATCTGCCAACCGCGCATAATCAAATTCAAACTTTTCTAAAAACCCAAGTCGGTCTAAATAAACAATACGAGGAAATTGCCATCCATGATTATGAGTCAAACTTTAACCTCGGTGAACATGAAAACCTCTATGACCTAAATTTGTTAGCTGTAGTGCTAGAGCAGATGAGTGAAACCGAGAAAAATCTAGCTTCTGCGTATTGCAATTTTAACGGTCTAAAAACCTCTCTAGAAATACTTAATGTGTGCGTCCAAATTGACGATCTCTTTTATGTAGAGTTAGATGCTAATTCTTGGGGTAGTAGGGAGGAAAAGTTGGGTTATGCCCTGTTGGATGGTGTTGATTCTGATTTAAGAGTGGCTCTTGAGCAATGCCAGATAGGTAATGGTTTGTCGGTGTTTGAGTATTTTGATTTTGAAAAATACGGCCGTGATGTATCTATTTCGGATGGTTATTTTGTTGGTGATGGTTTTTTTGTGTTTTATGCCTCAGATGTTAACTCTGAACGCTACACCCTGCAAGAATTAAGAGACCTCATAGATGACCCATGCCTGCAATAACTTTACAAAACAAGAGCAGCCCGCATCATATCACCATATTTTTTAAAAAAATATTTAAGTATACTTATTTTCCCCATCTTTAATATATATTTTTATATATTTTTTAACTGTGATCTTGTTTTTAAGTGTACTTAACCTTGTTGGTTTGGGTGTGCGTGTGATTTGTTAACTGTCTGTTATTTGTTGTTTAGTGTGGTGTTTGTTATGACATGTAATGTGTTTAATTATTGGTTGTTGATTTTTGTTTTTTTTTTTATGTTATGATGGTTGGTTTCTTTTTTAGTAGGTGTTTGTTAGTGTTTAGAAACATGTTTGGACGTGTTTTTGTTATTACTGTTGTTGTTGAGTATTCATTACTACGTTGCTGTTATTGTTTATTGGTTGGTTGGTTGTTTGGTTGGTTGGAGATGTTTGGGTTGTTGTGTTTTAAAGTAACTAGTGACTAAGGTAAGAATGGTAGTTATGTGGAGCAGAGTTTTTTGTTTGCATATAGGATAAACAAGCCTCGCATGTTGATGCTTAAATGAGCTATTTTGTTTTTTGCTGGTGGAAAGTTAAATATGAACTAGGCAGTTTATGTTATGGTAGAGTGTGGGTATTGTGGGTAGAGTAAGAAGAGGTAAACAAAAGCATGTTGCAAAGAAAAACAGTCAAAGTCTTGTTATACTTGTCTTTGTGTGTATTGCAATAGCTGTTGTTGTTGGTGCAATAGTTATCTTTAATGGGTTAAGTGAGCAGGAAAGTGATGTGCGTGTTTTTACTGCTGGCAGTCAAATAGTTAGTTTATATGATGATGGCGTTTTTTCTGCTCAACTTGCTCATAGTGTAGCAAAAAGTGGCACCTATAGCGAGAGTGTTGTAGGTGATGTTACAACAGTTATCTTTATGTGTGATGGGAAAACAGAAGAGGGCAGTATTGTTGGCAACGTTTTAACTCTTCCGGGTGAGTGGGGTGATGGTCATGGTCATGGCTCAAAATTTATCTTAAGCAACAGTTAATAACAAAGTTTATACCACATTAAAGGGTGCAAACACTAAATGCAAAGGCTGCATAGGTTATTGCGTAAGTTAAGCAGGGTTGTTTTAGTTTATTTTTTGTTGTTGCTGTAGTGTAGTGTGAAGAGTTAAGGTGTAATTTGTTTGTTGAAAAGTTATATAAAGAAGAAAGTATGCATGTGGTGTGTAGGTCATTGCTAAAATTGATTTAGTATCCCTCGTTGCTGCTGTTTTTGTTTGGGATGTGGTGGATAGATTCAAGTGGTTGCACGATAATATGACTGAAAGAGTTGTATGTGCTCTGATAAATTGTGCCGTATAACATAGTGTTAGATATTATGTGAGTTGACTAAGAGGGGGGTGAAATCATCTTCCATTTTTTGAAGTAACTGACACATTTAAGACAATAGGCGAAAAACTGTTTTTAGTGTATTACATCTTTTCTTTTGACAGAGAAAATAGTGTAATTAGCGTCATCAATGTCAGCAGCAACTGTTGTCTATGCTGTTGTGGTGGCGAAATGGAGTTGCTATAGGGTAACATGGTAAAAATTTGAAAAGAAGAAACAGTAAATCGTGTCGATAAATTTAAATATCGTTCCTAAAATTAGGGTATGTGTGTTAGATGTTTTCGAAATCGTTCCATATATTTCGAAATCGTTCCATATGTTTGTATGTGGGGGAGTTCAATGAAATATTCAATTGAAATAGGCAAAATAGTGGAAGGTGCCTTAAGACATGATCAACTTAAAGTGCTCAATTACACAAAACAGTTAATTGAAAAACTTGAAGCCGACAACGAAACTATAGTGGCAAGCAAGTTTAGCAAAATTCTTACTACTCAGAACACTTCAAAGTTGTCTATAATGGGCGCGACAAAAAACTTTTCTATTCCAGTAGATGCAGAGTCTCGAACTACCTTAGCAGACATTATTTTTCCTGACAACAATAACATTAAAGTTATTCTTTCTAAAAACAATGCTCAAAAGCTAAACACATTTGTGTTAAGTTACAAAAATGCTGATAAACTTAACTCACTCGGACTTGGAGTGCCAAATACCATTTTGCTCTACGGTCCACCAGGATGTGGGAAAACAAAATGCGCTTATTTAATCGCCAAAGAACTTCAATTACCCTTGGTCATAGCAAGAATAGACAGCCTAATTTCATCCTATCTTGGAACAACAGCCAAAAATATACGTACACTTTTCGAATACACCCAAAAATTTCCCTGTGTACTATTTTTGGATGAATTCGATGCAATTGCCAAAGCACGTGACGACAGTAATGAACTTGGGGAGCTGAAAAGAGTTGTAAACAGTTTACTTCAAAATGTTGATTCAATGAGTAAGGATAGTTTGCTTTTAGCAGCTACGAATCACGAACAATTACTTGATTCTGCTGTGTGGCGTAGATTTGACTACAAAATAGAGATTGAGTTGCCTGATATGGAAGCAATTGTCCAAATGATTGATATTTTCACCAATAATTCTAAAGAATTGAGTAAAAAAGAAACGCAAAATTTGGCGACTGCATTACAGGGGTTAAGTGGAGCCGATATTGAAGATATCGTGACAAAGGCTTTAAGAAATTCTGTAATTTACAATAACAAATTTAGTAAACGCAACATATACGAAGAGTTATTCATTTTCAAGAATATTATGCCACAAAATTGCAGTAATAATCGAGTATTGCGTGAAACTAAAGCAAATTTTCTGCGGAAATGTGATAAAAAAGTGTTCAGTTTACAAGTTATTGCAGACATTTTAGGCAGTTCAAAAACAACAATCCAAAAGACAATTAAAGGGATAAATGTATAATGGGCGACAAAAATCTACCGATAAAAATAGTTCAACAGAAAACAATAGATAACCACAAAAACCAGCCTGGTGGTGGTGATCCTAAATGTTTTGGTGAAGTGACTCCTGAACTTCAAGTTGAAATTGCAGAAAAATTTGAAAAAATTCTAACACATTACGATGCTCTTTTCTCAGAAAATGAGCTAATACCAGCTGTAGGTAAAATCACGGTTAAACAGGAAGCTATTGCCAAATCTCACAAACCTAATGACCTTTGTCGTGAGTGTCCCATTATTGGAACTAAAGATCTAACTGAAATATACATCAAAGTCAACAAAAAAACAATAACTGAAACCATTAATTTAATAAAAAATCCGCCATCCGAGAAGTTTCGCGCAAATCTCACAACAGTTGAGGATATTCAACCTATAACTACTGTAGAAAAAATATCTAAAAACCTTGAACAGATTTCAACCACCACAATTTTTGATACAGTGAAAAATAAAATTAAAATCAAATTATTTGATTTTGGGAACCCAACTGATAATGAACAGATTATGGTGTATGTTAAAGGAAAACTTGCCCAATGTGGCTTAGGAAAATACGAAGTAATCACTTATGGTGATAAAATCAAGTTCATAACAGTTAAAGTAAATGCGTATGATGACGTTGTTAAAATAGCATCAATCAATGGTGTAAAAAGCGTTGATTTTTTTCAAACCTACTCGCTTCCTGTAGATAACTTTGAAAATACCGATTTACCAACATTTCTAGGTAACGAGTATTTTGATAGCGAAACCCAAATAGGCATCATAGACGGCGGAATTAGTGATGACAACGCTTTTTTAAAACCATACATTGTTGCACGTGAGACATATGTACCAAAAGAATATCAAAATCCAAATCATGCCACTTTTATTGCATCTACAATTCAGTATGGCAATGAACTGAATAAAATTAAGTCCAATTTTCTGCAACGTTTCAAGTTCGTAGACATAGTTGCAATGCCCAATGGGGATGAAAAATTTGGACCAACAGACTATATCGATGAAAAAGAACTTATGGAGATTATTAAAGAGTCCATGGACACATACGCTTCTTCAACAAAAATATGGAATCTTTCTTTAGGCCTTGTAGATGACATATGCACTGAAACTATGTCTGACTTGGGGATATTTTTAGATTACATCCAAGACACGTATAATGTACAGTTTTTTGTATCTATTGGAAACTTGGCTCCACCCCTGTTTCGGAAATGGCCTGCACAAAAGAGCATTGGCGAACGTGACCGTCTTATTTCTCCTGCTGATTCGGTTAGAGCAGTTACAGTAGGTTCTATTGCTCGCCATGATTCTGTTAACTCAATTGTTAAACAGAATGAACCTTCTCCGTTTAGTCGCCGTGGACCAGGGGCTAATTACATAGTTAAACCTGATGTTGTTGACTATGGTGGCAATTTCTCAAATGACTTTAGTATCAACGATTTAGGAATCAAGGGATTAGATGCACAAGGAAAGGTTATCGAAGATGTTGGTACAAGTTATTCTACACCAAGAGTGGCTCAAAAGTTTGCTTCTATATATGATGGTATGGTTGAAAAAAACCTTTTACTTGCAAAAGCAATGCTTATTCATTCTGCAAGAATGAACTCAAGGAGTTTATTAGATGAAAACCAGGATAACATCAAATACTTTGGTTTTGGAATACCAAGCGTTAATGCGCAAGATATTCTTATGTGTAGCGAAGATGAGATTACACTTGTATTTAAGAACAAAATAGATCAAGGTTTATACTGGGAAATGCCTGATTTTCCTTTTCCACAGTCGCTCATACGAGATGGCAAGTATTATGGTGAAATCGGGATGACCCTTGTCTATGCGCCACCTCTTGATGAGCGATATGGAAAAGAATACTGTAGAATCAACATTGATGCCAGTTTTGGTATTTATAAGCGTAAGGGTGAAAAGATTGACTATAGACGTTTTGTTCCTTTAGAGAATGCTTGGGATAAAACGTTTGAGCAAACAAAAGTTGAACATGGTTTTAAATGGAGTCCAGTGAAATCATATTATCGTAGCATTAGTGAAAAGGGTATAGCTGTTGGAGATGGCTGGAAGATTCGTGTTAATGCGCTTCCTAGAAATGATTTTGACTTTTCTGTTCAAGAATTTGTTCTTATAATAACTCTAAAAGATCCAGATGGAAACGACATATATTCCGAAGTTATTAATGGCTTAAGGGAGCGCGGTTACGTCACAAATAATTTGGAAACTAGACAGCAGATTCGCCAACGTTAATTGATCATTTTCAGAGGTTTGTATATGCCAAGTGTTAGTACTTCTGTAAGACAGTATGCGATAAATCTCTGGGGCATTTCACGAAAAAGTGACACCCAAGAAATGTTTGAGAGAAAATTTCAAACATCAGTCAATTAATGGATATGGAGGTAACTAAAATGTGTGTGCCGAGACTTGAAGAACAACTTGTCAAATTTAAGGAAGATAGCAACAAAGAAATTAGAAAAATAGAAGCCGCGACAATCGCCGAAGAGCATAATCAACTTATTCGAGACCATTTTGAGAAAGATATTTTGAGCCTAAAGATGACCTGTAGCAGCAATGATGAACGAAATCTGGTTATCATAGAAACAGAACCAATTATCAGGCAGCTTGAAATTGCATTGGCTATAGCTAATACAAAATTTAAAACAGGTAAGAACAAAAATAAAAGATCTTTCAATCTTAATTCAATTTTTGGTTGGTTTAACCTATGATGGTTTGTTTATTTATGAATTTTCATCTCGCAGAAAAACACGTCAGCAACTGTAAAGAGTCTCATAGCTTAACTTTGTTATGGGACAAAGATGATTGGTGTGTGGTTTGGGGGTTGTTTATTGTGGTATTTTATTTGTTGATGTGATTATTAATAGCAGTTAACGGAAAAATGGGTTTAGACTATTCGCGTTAGGATGGGAAACATGTTAAAATAGTTTGTTTTTTGATGAAAATATTCTAAAACTGCTAAGTAATTAACAAAAGTTTATTTACAGTTCATATTAACTGAAAAGTTACATGCGACATTTGTTAAGTGTGTTTAATTTTCCCAATTATAGTATAGGTATTTTTATTTTTTTTCCATTTTTTGTTTCATTTGTGTTGCAAGTGGATTTGTTGGTTGTTTTGGTGTGTTGTTTATTGTTTGTTGCTTGTGATGGTTGTTTTTGTTGTTTGTTTTTAGGGTGTTATTTAGGGTGTTATAGTAGATAGTCGGTTTTGTTCTAAACTGTTGTGTGTGGTATGGAATTTTATGAATTATACAAGTATTTTTTTAGTTATTTTGCTATATCTGTGTGTTGCATGTTTGCTAAAGGGCTATAAGGGGTGTGTTGGGTTGATTTTTGTGGATGACACATTTTATAAGTGTGTGGCGATGGTGAATTTGTGGGCTAAACGCAAAATGTGCAAAGTGTAACAGTTCAAGGTCTCAATTTTTGGTTATTGTGCAAGCAGGTTAAATGTTACAATTGTTTATTTTGTTGTTGACTATGTGTAGCATAAAGT
>JAITMO010000043.1 GCA_031277345.1 Candidatus Bathycorpusculum soli | reverse complement strand
AGACTTCTCGTGTGCGTGTGAAATGCAAGCGGATGATGATAACGGAAATAGTTTAATAACAAATCAAGTCACAAATGTAATTGTAGAAACCGAAAGTTTTTCCCAAGCTACATTTTCATATATGTGTGACAATGTGGAATATAACAATATCATTTCGGCAACCACATTGTGGACTTACAAAAACAGCGATCGTTACGGTACTAATGTGTCAGCTATTTTTGAATTCTTAGAGTCTTCAGGGGATCAGAACGTTCAAGAGTATTTGTTAACATATCAAATCCAACATGTCGATTACGAGTTTATAGTATCGACTATATTGCAGCTTCTTGATGCTAACACTTATAGTGCTTCAACAACAACAGCTAAATTTATACCAACAGGAAAAGAGGACACGGTATCTGTTGAGGAAGTATTGTTTACATCGCCAGTAACGCTATCAGAACTCTACGCTGAACTTGAAATAATATGCAAGAATCTTTCGCAGATGTATGGAAATGACGGTTCAGAATATAACGATGCTAGTTTGAAGGAACTTGCTGTCAATTATGGTCTTATGGCTGATGAGTTTAAATATTTATCCAACTTGGTAGACAATGAATTGCAGAACTACGATTTGAAAATTCTTGAAGGCATAGCAATACTGTTTGATGATGCTACCTGCACACTTTGCACGTTAGTTGTTGAAATTTTAGCCACTATCATTACTTGTGGTGTTGTTGATTATGTGCTTGTTCCCGTGGTTTGTGCTGCTCTTGGACTTGCCTCAGGAGGTTTGGGTGCTGTTGCTTGCACTATAATAACGGGTGCGGTTATTGGTGTACTGTGTGGAGTGGGCGTAGGTTGGGGGGTTTCGCAAATCTGTGAATATATGAATTATTGTGGCATTAACTATGTCTACAGTTGTTATTCTGCTAAAATTAACAATGGTTATATCTATGATCAATATGCCGTAATTGGTCAACCCGATGGATACGGTACCGCGCTTGTTGGTTATTCTCCAGGTGACGGCATGAATTTAGTGTGCAATCTGCATCAGATGAGTAGCGGAACTCTGAAAGCTACAGTCAGAACATATACGACAACATACGTCTACATCTATGTTTCACTGAACAATAACTATGATTGGCGTCTAGTATACTCTGGTTATCAATATACATCTAGTGGCTGGTATACAATTAATGCATATAGCAGCGATCCTTACGACTTTGTTTCAGTAACGGCTTATTCTCCATCCTATACATCTAGCATAGTGGTAGACGCAATTGGAGCAAACTATTAATCAAAAAACTCAACTTTTCTTTTTTTGAGGCTTATTAGGACTGTAAATTACATGGTTGAAGAAATAAACAATCAACGTTTACAAGAGCGAGTTGATGATGTGGAAAGTATGAGGGTGTTACAAGTTCAACTTGCAAAAGTCAAACGAATCATATATCGCGGTCAATTATATGTGCTTTTTGCAGGCATTTTTGGGGCGGTTTTTCTCTGTCTTTTTACCATCTTTTTCCACAATAATTATGGTAGACTGTTTGGGTTTGCAATATTTGGTGTTTGTGTAGCTTTTTGCAGTATGTACAATCAAAACGCAAAAACGGAATACAACAAATTACTTGAACAGTTGCAACAAACGCATTGTATCCAAAAACAAACAAAATGATAGTTGAATATTATGAAATCAAAAATAAGCTTGCTGAAAAATGTTATTAGCGTCATCGCCAGAATAAATAGTTGAGTTTGAAGGAATTAATAACACCGATCAACACCTATTTTTAACAGGGAAAAATTTTGGGTCATACATCAAAATGGTTTACAGTTAAATTCCGGCTTTTGGAAAAAACTCTTAGTTTTCTTTTGTAAGTGTTTTTCATCTTCAGGTGTTAATACGATGTCTCGTGTAAAAACTTCGGCATTATACTTTTCCAAAAAACTAGTAACTTTTTCCAAATCACACTCTTTAACAATAATAACACTGCGAACCACTTTGATGTGAGCAACATCTTCAAGCAAACCACGAACATGATGATGATATCATCCACCGTGACTACTAACCGTTTGGCCATAAAATTTCTGAATAAACAAATTAAGCACAGTTTTACCCTTAACTGCCTTGATGTTATTTTTGTAGACTTGAAAAACAACTAATTTGCCTAACATAACATACATTCAACCATGCAGTAATATTAACCTTATACTTGTATTTACTACATATCTTTTCCCGAAATTATTTCCGCTATTTAAACCCTATAGTTCGTATGGTTAAACTTGGAAACCGTAAGAAGCTCAAATGGTGTCTTAGAGAGTTTGAGCAAAGAAAAGCATCTCAAACATGGATTGCAAACTATCTTGAAATTACACCACGACGATTCAGACAAATCTATCGTTTTTACAAGAAAACTAACACTACTCCCCAAATAGGATTAAACATTGGAAGACCAAAAACACAGATTTTAAACAAACACAAACAAATCGCTTTAGACCAATGGTCAAAACACCGTTTCAACGCACTATACCTAGAAAACATTATAGCGCATGAAGAGAAAACGAAAATACCTCACAATACTATACATAGAATCATGCTTAAATACGGTCTGGCTAACACACAAGAAAACAAACAGAAGAGACGTAAACCATGGATTCGCTATGAGCGAGAACATTCTCTTTCAGCGGTACATATGGATTGGCATGCTAGTAAAACAGTTCCAGGTATACAGGTGTGTGTTGTACTTGATGATGCTTCAAGAAAAATTCTCTCCGCAGGAGAATTCTGTAATGCAACAGCTGAAAACTCGTGTTTGTTGCTAAAACAAGCGTTGGATGATTGTCGATCTACTTACAACATAAGCATTAGGGAATGTATTTGTGATCATGGAACACAGTTTTATGGTGTAAGGCGAGATAAGGCTGGTTGTGCGGATCATATGTTTGAGGTTTTTCTGTTTAAGGAAGAAATCAAGCAGATTCTCTGTGGTGTAAATCATCCTCAGACTAATGGTAAAGTGGAGAAATGGTTTGATTTTTATGAGCATCATCGGGGTCGATATGGATGTATTGATGAACTTGTTTGTGGTATAATGATCGGATGCATGGGAGTCTTTATATGGAAATTTGTGAGACACCAAATCAAGCATTTGTCAGAAAGTTGCCACAGGAATGTTGGATGTGGCTAACAAAAGAATTATTCAAATGGTGAAATAAAACATGAAACACACAAAAACAAAAGAGGAAATAATTTCGGGAAAAGATAGTCGTGTTTGCTTTTCTATTTCTACAACTAACTATTTTTGTAGACTTTAAAGAACGTGCCACTGTTTTAAATTGACATGTGTATAGGATGTGTTGGTGTTTGGATGTATAGGTTGTTGCTTTCAGAAATTTTTTCTTGCAGATTGGATAGTGAGGCGTATTGTTTTTTGTCTGCATATCCTCGCATGATTAATTGGTGGCTTACTCGTGGACGGGAGTCGGCGGTAGTGTTTAGGGACTTTACTGCCCTTAGAAACCAATTTTATAATGAATGGAAAGAAGCATGGAAGGGCTACAATAGCCAACATGCACAAACCAGTTGCTTACTTGCATTTAGCATGCTAAAGTCAAACGTGCAAATCAAAGCTGAAACAGCACTGCAGAATTATAGTTTTGGCTGTGTTAGTCCAGCATTGGCAAAAATTGAGGATGAAAAACTCGTATTTACAACAAACTTGCAAAAGAAGACGTATGTGACCTTGGTGCCAAAAACGTCTGTGCAGTGTGTGCTTTTAGAGCAGGCGCAAAACAAGCACTGGCAAATCGGACAAGTATTTTTAACCCCAAAATGGTGCAACATCCCCTTCACAAGATACATAGACCCAACAAAAGAAAAAGACCACCCCCTACAAGAACTCCTAAAACACAACCTCTAACAAACCCCTTAAGGGTTGTATGTCGCTTTTAAGTTCAAAAGCAATAGTAATTTGGCGAGTAACATGAGTTTATGTAGGTTTAGACATTTAAGTTGTGGTCAAGTGGGTAGTTTGGTTGCTTTTTTGTGTGTTTTTGGTCTGTTTGGGACATTGTTTAATAGTTCTAAGCTGCGTCTGCATGGTTTAAGAGGTATGTAAATGAACAACAACATATCTAAACAAGACGCCGTATTTGACGAATGGTCGTTTAATGTATGGTCTGATCGTAGAGACTGGTGCAAGCATTGCAGTAAAGAGAGAAATAAGCTTGTGTTTGATGACCAAACAAAAACCACCCGTTGCTCACAATGCGGACATGTAGAAACATACCCTGAGGCAAATTGGAAGATCCTTCAAGCAAAACGCTACGTATTCTCTCAGCATATGCCGGGAAAATACTTTTTTGATCACCTCTCTAAAGCGGGTAGTGTTCGATATTGGTTTATGTTGTTAGGGGTCTTTTGAAGATTTTCACGTTAATACACAGTCCAACGACTGTTTTGTGCATTTGAAGCGACTTTGAAAAACATATGGTTTTTCTTGCCAACCGCTTCACCCAAGTACGCAAAGACAAATGCTTACGCTCAATCTTTTGCGTATTTCTCTTACCAACTTTAACCTTATCAAATCCAAGAATTTTTTCGTACGCATAATTACCATCAGCATAAACCTTAGAAATACTAAACGGCGCAAGCAGCAAAAGTAATTCCTCTAAAACACAATACTCACGCGTTCCAAACGTGTAAGCAAGAACCTCGCCGGTGCGGTGATCTATGGCGTGCCAAAGCCAATACTGATGTTTTTTATCATGA
>JAITMO010000111.1 GCA_031277345.1 Candidatus Bathycorpusculum soli | reverse complement strand
AACGCAAAATGTGCAAAGTGTAACAGTTCAAGGTCTCAATTTTTGGTTATTGTGCAAGCAGGTTAAATGTTACAATTGTTTATTTTGTTGTTGACTATGTGTAGCATAAAGTTGATGATATAAATTTTGTTAAAGGTTGTAGACTAAAAAAAGAGAGAAGGTATAGCAGCGTGTAAGTCACTGGTGGTCTGGTTTATGGTTGCCAACTCATGCTACCCCCTTTGTAGGGATTGTATATAAGTGGGCTAACCCAGACGCTCATATGTACAGTACGACCACAGGTGTTGCAGCACCCCGTAATCGCTGCATACACAATTGACAAATATATTGCAGCATTCCAATTAGTTACAGTATAACCAGAGTTAGCGTACCATGCTCTTCCACCAGTAAAATTACCAAGATCATTGAGGGTATAATAACCTTTAACGTACACATGTAAAGACCCATGCACACACATATATTGAATGTCATGACTTACAGTTTTCAAACTTACCGATGTAGCCATAACAGGCACAGCAAACATTGACAACATCACAACAACCATCAAACCAACGCCTAAAAATGAAACCATTTTTCTTGCATCCATACTTTTTTTCACCTCGATCAAGTTAACGCAAAGATAGCAAATCAAAGCTTGCCATTTTAAATAACATCAGCCACAGACTTGTTAGTTGTTTTTTTGTGTTTTGTAAGCAGTGTTGTAGCTAGGCCTATGCATAGAAGGACTGTACCACTTGCCGTTAGGATTATACTGACAAAAAATTTATCTGCTTCTCTGTAAACAACCCCTGTTTCAGGGGGAAACTTGATGCTAACTGGAATTGGAACCGTTTCATTGCCCAAATTAGTCACATACAATACATATTCGCCGCGCTCAGTAAAATCAACAGGAACAGAATAGGGTGTAGCACCTTCCGTGTCAACCAAAGTCACGCCAGATGGACTAACGACCACCAGACGCACAAACGCCTCATATTCAACTCGAATCACATCCCCACTAACATACATAGAACCCTCCCCCGACCAATTATCAATGTCATCCTGCGAAGGCTTAGGAGCCACAACAGTATCACTCTCCACCCCAATATTGCCCAAGCCAAGCGGAGCCAAAAACAGTCCATACGCAAAAGTCTCACCCAAATCAACAGGTTCAAACTGTGCTTTATAAGACTGAATAACAGGCACAGTCCACAAATTGAACAGCATAATCACACCAATAATAACCAAAATTAAACCAAGACGTGTAGCGTTTAATCGCATATTTCAAACCTCCGAATGAAATAAACAAACATTGGAATCACCAATATACACACATAAAAAACCAGTAAAACAGCAAAACTACTCGCAGGCAAAGTGTACTCAAGAGCATCAGCAATTTCAAGCGGTATTCCTTTTGGAACTATACCAAGCAATTTATCCAAAAACACCAAAGCCCCGTCATGAGGCGTCAAACACAAATAATTAGCATACCCCACCCCCTCCATAAGCGCCCTTTTAGTGTCTATAGTTGTTGGGTACCATATGAAAAAGTTTGCAAGCAAAGATGTCAACACCGCAGGAATAGTACGCCTAACAACCAAAGCAACCAAAACACCCAACCCCCCACAAAACATCAAAGACAAAAAGGAAACAGGCAACATATAAAAGGAGAGCTGTAAAACAAGCCAGGGACTAGAATAGAAAGTGAGACCTACAAAAAAGGTTGTAAGCACCCAAGAAAGCAAAACCAAAGGCAAAACAACCGCAAAAAACTTTACCATAAAAAACATTTTACGAGATATAGGCGTAGATAAAATGGACTGCATCAAACCCGACTCATAATCCCTAGCAAAAGACAAAGCCATTAAAACAGAGCACATAATAATCCATGGCAACATTAACGAAGCCACCGTAGCACTCACACTACCCATCACTGCAGACCGAAAAATATCCAAAAACTCTGAGTGTCTAACAATCTCCGTAATAGGCTGAACAGACATAAGGGTCATTACAGCCATAAGAGCAACCGTAATCTCCAATATGGGTCTACCCCAAACTTTACCAATCTCAGTCTTCAACAAAGCTAAACCTACACGAAAAGACAAATTGTTAAGCCTCCTTCTCCACAGCCGATTTAAAAACGGCTTCTAAATCAGACTCTATCATCTTCACCTCATCCAAAGATGCTCCAGCCTGACCAATAAGCAAAGGTAAACGCTGCTTAAACAACGTAACGTCCTTTACAACAACGTGCAAAGAATCATCAATTACTGATAAATCCTCAACATACTCCTCATTCTTCAAAAGAATCGCCACCGACTCAACCGGTTGCACCTTAATAACAAACTTTATTGAAGATGATGATTTGTCAAACATTTGCTCCAACGTTCCCTGTCGTAATAGTTTGCCTTTATTCATTAATATGAAATTATCACATACTTTTTCAAGTTCAGGTAAAATATGACTGGAAATCAAAAAGGAAACGTTTTTTTCTTTACGTAAGAGGGGAATTAGTTCAAGAATTTTTGCTCGATTTAAGGGATCTAGGTTTGAGGTGGGTTCATCCAAAATTACAAGCTCAGGGTTGCCTATGAGGGCTTGGGCTAAACCGAGTCTTTGACGCATCCCAGCAGAATAAACCCCGATCCTTCGATCATGTGCCCCCGTATCAAGCTCAACAATCCCTAAAAGCTCCTTAAGCTCAACCAAAGAGACAGATACACCCTTTAGTTTAGCCATTAACTTTAATTGCTCAAAACCAGACAAATGATCATAAAACGCAAGCTTTTCATACAAAACCCCCACTTTACTGCGGACAACAAGAGAATTACGCCAACAATCCGACCCAAACAACTCAGCACTACCAACATTAGGCTTGATTAACCCCAAACTTAATCGTATTGCAGTTGTCTTGCCAGCACCATTTGGACCAACCAACCCGTTGACACCACGATAAATTTTCAAACTAAGGCTATCAAGTGCCATCGTAGCACCAAAACGCTTTGTAACAGACTTAAATTCGCCAATAACTTCACAGCTCATAGAAGCAGTTCACCTTGATGACCTGATGTGCAATTGAATTTTAAAGTTTTATTTGAGTATAATTTTCGTTTCTCTCTTTTTTTCTTCTTTGAAGATTTATAGGCGAAAATCACAATTAAGACAAATACTATAACAAACAGAGGTATTAAAATGAGCAACCAAGTTGGACGTGAAGATACACGTACTAAAGTAAAATCCAAGTTTTCTGAATAATCCGACATCGGAAAGACTCCCTCGGAAATAGATGCCACACCCACTTTGCTTAAAAGTACATCACTAATTCGAAATGAAGCGCAATTAAGGACACCAGTTTTTGTATCGTAAAACAAAAAAGATGACCCAATAATTGGGTCTGATGAATCAGTTTGTTGATAGGAGCCTCGAACTATTTTTGACATTACATTATAATTGTCGATTAAAGTTTCTGGTCTTCCATCAAATAAAACAGTGCCAGTGAGAGTCAGGTCTTCTGTTTGATAAAGAGAAAAAGTGTTGCCGTCAATTAAAGAATCTGGATTTACAATAAATATTGTTGGTGTGGAATCTATGTAAACCCGACCCTCTGAAACGGTGGCAGGTAAGGTTACTTCATCATAGAAATCATCAAAGGTAAGCACAAACTTTACAATATATTCATTTTCATTTGTTTCTTCTATAGAGAAAGTGAAAAGTACCGTTTCAGGGAAAAGATATGTTCCGTCCAAGAGTTGTACAAAAAGAGTTGTTGCAGGGTTATCGCTTATGTCAGATGATGGAAGTGGCCTATCTGTAGGAGGAGTTACGTGTCCTTGGAAGGTAATGGAAAATGTTGATGGAAAAGAATTATTTGTTGCATAAATTGTAGGAATAGAAAAAAAGAGAGAAAATAGACATAGCAGGCTACAAAACACTGCTAAAAACGGCTTTTTTATCATACTATTTGCCAACTGCCACCGTGAGTATTCGGATAAGCATCGGGGCTAATCCAACACTTAATTATTATAATAATTCCACCCGATATAATTATTATAGTTTCTGCCCATATGATTGTTGCGCTTTCCACTTCATCATAGTAGTTCACATAACCGTTAAAAGTCTCAGACCATATGCTTCCAGCAGTAAATACATAAGGATCATTGTTATCCCACACACCTTGAGCACACAAATATGCATACCAACCAGAACCGCTAGTTCCTACCTCATGATACCTATAACCTCGTTCTTCCTCTGCCAGCACAGGCATCGCAATCATTGACAGTACTACAACAAACATTAGACCAAATCCTACAGCCGAACCCATTTTTCTTGCATTCATTTATTTTTTCTCCATTTTTTTGTTTTGTTTTTGGGTAATGCTAAAATACTTTGATGCCTACTCTAATAGGAGAGGGTTAAGTCAGTCTTTAATGTTGTTTGCTAGTGAGCTTTTGACATTAAGGCTTCAACCTTCCCATATTTTGAACAGTGTCATTTCTTAAAGCACTACTTAACTATAATAAAACAAACGCATAAAATATAAATTTTTCGTAACCGTAACCATTAACATCTACTATTTTGGGCGTATTACATAATTCCAATGTCCATAAAGCTCATCTTCCACCAAATTAAGCTCAGATAATTCCTCATCAGTAACCATTAAATCAAGCCCAAACACCACATCATCTCCACACAATAACCCCCCAACCCCACCCCACGCCACAGAGGACAACATTTTAACACCCACCCTCACCGACACAGGCACACCCTCAGCCAAAGAATCATTGGTAAAACAAAACAATTCATGCCTAACCGTGTGCCACTTAGACGTACTTGGAGGCAAATACAAAACATGAACCTCAAGCCCCGACACATCCGCAAACACTTGAAGCTGCTTCTTCCACAACTTATACCACACACCACCCCGACCACCACCATCACTAACCACACAAATCCGTTTAGTATCAGGAAAAACATGCCGACCTAAAACACGCCACCACCGCAGCAACCCCTCCACCCCAAAATCCACCATACCCGGCAACTCGCCCAAATTCACAAACCCCAAAAACCCATTAACCTCAAACACATCCAAAGAAGCAAGCCCCGCCACCTGCTCCACAGGAAAATCAAAATCCTCACCCACACTCTGATACATTGATTTACAATATTGCATCACAATATGTCTAAAATCAAAAAGCAACTCTTTCTCATCAGAAACAACCGACACCACAGGCTCCCCAGCCGCCAAAAACTCACGGCACTTCGCATTAACATACCTAAACTGAACATCCCTATCTGGCCTAACCCCGCCAAAATGCAACATCCTCTGCGACAACCGCAAACAATACCCCAACTCACAAAGTAAAGTACCAACCATTTTATGACTAACAGAAAACCCTTTAGCACACAACAAACCCGCCAAATCACGCAAACCCCTATTAGTCCAACGCAAAACAGGCTCAACCCCACCCACCATTGGGGGCTCCATTAATTTTTCAATCTCAACCTTCAAACACTCATTCCGCTCAACATCCAACTTATGCCCACTACCCACTTTGCGAACACGAGAAACCTCCAAACCAACACCAGACGCCAACTCTTTTTGACCCAAAATAATAGTAGATTTAGCAACCCCAGTTAACTCACAAACCTCCTTCAACCCTCCATAACCCAAACTTTGAACCTCAACAGCCAAATACAACCGACGCTGACGCTCATTTAACAAACCAAGCATCGTCTGTATTCTACGCTTTGTCGCCTCATCCATAACAACTCATCACTACTAACCATTTAGTGTAGAGCACACTTCTTTATACAAGTATTTTTTTAATTACTAACACTCAACATCAATCTTCAAATTGTACCCCTTACAACATGTCTTGCACATAAAATCAACATGCATGGAATAGCTTTTTCTTAATCAATAACCATCAAAAAACGCCTGTTCTATTCACATAACCCTGCATTCAAACACTGCTCATTGTAGCGTTAGAACTCAAAATATAACGTTACAAAACAACTATGAACACAAAAACAGGCCCTAACGAAATGATTTCGGGTTTTTAAATTCTGGCACTTAAGAAGAGTGGCGAATGACATGTGGAATAACCTAAGACTTAATTTCGAAAAGTTGCCGTGGAGTGTTTGTTTAGTGGGGGCTGGTTTGTGTGTCTGAGTTAGTGCAGGCTTTGTGGTTTGAGGATACAAGTTTTCTAAATGAGCAGATGCTTGATACTCCTGTGGGCCGTTTTTCTATTCGACAGATGGTTCTTTTTTTGGTGTTTGGTTTGTTTGGTTGGTTGTTGTCTTTGGTTTTTGCTGATATAGTTTTAAAAATTTGTGTTGGTGGGAGCGTGTTTTTGGTGGGGGCTGCTCTCTTTTCTCGCAAAGTTAAAACGGTGACTCCTGAAGCACACCTGTTCTATTTGGCACGACGGCTTTTAGAAGTAAAAATGAAGGGTTGCAAACAAAAAGAGTCGTCTGGGGAGGGTATGCGCAGTAGGTCTTTGTTGTTGTCGGGTTCTTTAGGGGTGCCGGTTAAGGTTGTGGGGGTGCTAAAAGATTTAGCCACTGGCAAACTCCTCGCAGGCAAAACTTTCAAGGTGAGCGTAAACAATACGGTTCACTCTAAGGGCATATCGGATGAGGAGGGCTGTTTTTGCACGTATTTTGTGCCAGACCAGTTTGGAGTTTTTCAAATAGAAATCCAACCCGAAGACACCATAGAGCCTGCTCAGCAGATAATAGTTAATGTTAATCCAAAAACAAAAGAGGAGAAGCAAAATGCAAAAACCACAAGTTAAAGTCAAACCTAAACCCAAACAACCTGCATGCGTCTATGAGGTGTTTCCAGTAAATTTTGTTATGCTGCCCAAGCAGAGGCGAGCTGAAACCCTTGGACGCTTCCAACGCCTCCTAAACAGTTTGCCCTGCGAGGTAAAACTATCTGCGGTAAAAACTCAAAAGACACTAGAAATAACTGAAAATGAGCTCACAGCCACATATTACCGCTTCTACATAAACAGCCATGAACCCATAGACTGGATAATAGAACAATGCAGCTTCAAACAACAACCCCTAACCGAACAACCCAAACCAAAACCAATCAAAGTTTACCCTAAACATCTTGTTCTTGAGAATGACAGACTTGAGCGTTCTTTTACAGTGTACCAGTTGCCAAG
>JAITMO010000022.1 GCA_031277345.1 Candidatus Bathycorpusculum soli | reverse complement strand
GAGCAATTATTTTTTTGTAAAATTTGAATGATTTGTTCCTTGTTAGGAAGCTGGTTATTCACCTAGTTCCTTCCTTAAGATTTCTACTTTTTCTGCAAGTTTATTTATCATGTGCTCATTTTCGCAATGTGCTAATGGTTTATCGCATGTATTGCAATGAAAGACTTGTTCTACTGCTTCTTCAAAAGGTATTCTTTTGCAGTCTGCGCTATTACAGAAGTAAAAGTCGTGGTTTTTCTCGTATTCTAAACGTACACAAAGCTTCTCTAGAACTCTGCGTTTTTGGCTTAGTATAAAGCCTTCTAGCTGATCTGGCTGAAGTTTCCAATGAAAAATGAACCATCCTGTTTTAGGATCACGTGTTCTACGTAAGCTTACTAAGGAGTGGTCATAAAGTTTATAGAGAATTTTGCGGACATTGTTTAAGCGTATGGCTGTTTTATTGGCTATCTCATCGTCTGTTGTTTCATCTATGCTTTTTAAATGTTCAATAAGTCTGATAGCTTCATCCTCGCCAAGTGCAGAAGCCACCTTCATTAAAGTTGCATCATCAATAGTTGACAACATATATATTTTCCCTATTGCCTACTTGTTATTAATCATATATTGATACATAAAACTCTTCGGTAACAGTTTATGTTTTTTCTTTGTTAACTTTGATGTTTTTGCCATGTTTTTGAGGAATGATTTGTACTTTAGCTTTTTCAAATTCAACTGTTAACTCTTTTCCTTCAAAGAATCGATCTAAAAAAATTGCTAATGCACTGCATTCACTATGCGGCTGATTGCCAATGCCTATGTTAAAATCTGAAATTTCTGTACTGTAAAATTCTCCAGGAACTTTTTGGCTGCCTACTAAGAGCAGGATATCTTTTCCTGTCTGACGTATACGATTTATAGTATCGCTTGTTTGAATATTTTCCCCATATGCTGTTAAATGAACGACAATACCTCCTTTGGTCTTCCAGTCACAAACAGCATTACGCCAGTTGACTCCCATTTCAAAGGTAAAGTTGCCTCCCCAGTGTTTTGTAATGGTTTTTATGGTTTTTTCTATTGACTTATCTTCAATATCAGCAAGAATAAATCCAGACGCACACATAGCCCTTGATGTTAAAGCACAATGTGTAGTTAAACGTGAGTCCCTGTGAATACGATGTCCCCATCTTAGAACGACAATTTTTTGATTATTGTCCATTAATTGATTTGGCGTATTTGCCATTGAGTTTTTCCACTTTTCTTTTTATTTGCTCAGCAATTTGTGGGTCTACTTCAAACTTTACTCTCACGTGGTCATCTAAGAATTCCTGTTCTTTAACTTCCGCTTTTTCATGAACCCACGAGATAAATTGCATAGTTTCTCCTATTAATGGTACTGAAAAACTACCTTGTACATAATTTTCTAACATTCGAACGATCTGTGATTTTAACATATCTAAATTAGTGTGTTTTTTTGCTGAAATCAGAATGGGGTTTTGAATTTTATCTTTTAAAAAATCAAGTTTTTGTTGAATTTCTTCAGAATTAAGGCGATCAATTTTATTTAATACTGTTATTTGAGGTATGCTACTTGCACCTAAACGATTAATTGTGTCTTGGCAAACACTATTTTTCTTTTCAATTAACTCTACGGATTCTTCCAAGTCTAAGACTAAAATAATTAAATCTGAGTAGATGGTTTCTTCAAGTGTAGAGTGGAAAGCTTCTATTAACGAGATGGGTAAGCGGTCAATAAAGCCTACAGTATCAGTTAACAGAAACGTACGGTTCGAAAACTCTATCATACGCGTGGTGGTTGAAAGTGTGGTAAATAATGACCGATCAACTCTGGTCTCTGCTTCTGTTAAAGCATTAAAGAGAGTACTTTTACCTGCACTTGTGTAACCTGCTAACGCAATTGATAGAAAACCCATTTCTGTTCGTCTCTCTCTTTGCAAAACGCGTTTTGTACGTATAGTTGCAAGT
This sequence comes from Candidatus Bathycorpusculum soli, assembly GCA_031277345.1. Classification (GTDB taxonomy): domain Archaea; phylum Thermoproteota; class Bathyarchaeia; order Bathyarchaeales; family Bathycorpusculaceae; genus Bathycorpusculum; species Bathycorpusculum soli. The sequence continues at coordinate 6,783 of JAITMO010000022.1, read as the reverse complement.
TTCTTGAGAATTGTTTGAACTTGAAGTTTTATAGCGTCTCTATAAATATCTGCTTCATATACGCCCAATCCCATAAAGCCCGGCTGTTCACTACCTTTACTTAGCCGAACTTTTTCTCGAGCATGCTTTAACTCGTTTTTTAGTGTTGCTAATTGAATTTGTAATTGCGCCTCTGTTGTTGTAGCACGATATGCAAAAATTTCCAAAATAAGCTGAAAACGGTCTATAACTTCTACTTTAGTGGCTTTAGCAAGATTATATTTCTGCACCATGCGTAAGGCATTGTCAAAAATTACCTTGTTTGCCCCTGTATCCTTTACTAAGGATACTAACTCTTCTACTTTTCCTGCCCCAATTTGATATCTTGCATCTGGACGTCGTGTCTGTTCCATGGTACCAACTATGGTGTATCCTGCAGTTTGTGCAAGTGCTCTTAACTCTTCAAGACTTGAAGTCTCCCTGTTTAGACGTCTCTGAACTATTATTGCCTTCGTCCTTTAGTCTCCTCCGAATTGTTACTACTGTTGCTATCAACTTCAATAATATCGCCCAAAGTCATCTCTTGATCTTTACTTGTAACCATTGTCGGTGTTGTTTTTTCTTCTGTCTCTATTGGTATAAGTAATTTTATTTTTAAAGCACGTTCAAGTTTATTGGCAAGCAAGTTATTAGGCTCCATTTTCCCTAATTCTATATGTTTCAACACTGTAGCGCGTTCATTAATTTTTAAGCCTAGCTCTTCATGTGAGTAGCCCAATTTTTCTCTTGCAACTCGAATTAGTGATGCATAACCTTCAACGAGTTCCTCTGTGATTTCCACTTTTACAGTAAGGTTTAATTTTTTCTGTGTTACCTTTGTAGGTCTTTTGATCTTGGCAGTACCAGTGGATGTTGTTGTGGTTGAGGCTGAAACCAAACTTGAGCCTGGTGTAATTGTTAGAAAGGGTGATGTAAGCACACGTTTTTCTTCGTCGGGATGGATAATTTTGCCATGTTTAGCACACTCAGCACAAACAGTTAACTTTGCACCTTCAATATTTGCCCGAATAGGGTTGTTGTGAATTTTACGTCCACAAACTTCGCATCTCACAATACTTCACCTTTAAATCATTTATTTACTATGATAAGTTTATACTTATCGAAACAAAAACCCCTACTTATGGTAAATCTTTATGAAAAAACAACTTGACAGGCTTTGTAGCATAGCTGACTATCAATTCGGCAAAAATGTGGGCAAAAAACTGTTTCCTGAAAACATAGCTATTGAACTCTCAAAACGTACTGGTCGAATACGCTTTGTTAACCTTAACGGCGAACGCTTAGTTACGCTAAGACCAACTGATGGCCTGTTTTCTCTTAGCATAAAAGCTGCCAAGTATCTAGTTGAAAATGTACCTGATGCAAAAGGTTTTATCACTTTACAAAACGATGTTTCAACATATATAGCGGCAGGAGGCGATGTATTTGCTGTACATGTTGTCAAAGTAGATGATGAAATTCGTGCAAAAGATGAAGTTATTATAATAGATGAAAATAGGCAACTTTTAGCCGTTGGGCGCGCAATTCTGTCAACACCTGAAATACGTGCATTCAAGACTGGAGTTGCTGTTAAAGTACGACACGGTGTAGATGAAGAAAAATAGCTTTTCATTTTACTGTATTAAATGTATGGGTTTTGCTTTATTGTTTTTGTTTTTCTATGAAAAAACTTTGGGGTCGTGACGTTTTTTATTGTACTTAAATGCACGTCAAACGCATGAACGGTGTTTTTTGTAGTATTTGGTACTTTTTAACGGTTTTTTGTTCTAAATATTTGATTTTTCCATAAAAATATCTATTTTAAATCTCCAATCAAGTCTCGTATTTATAAACATTATTTCGAATTTAATTTCGTGCGTTTGACGTGTATTTAAATGGAAGTTTGCTTTATGAGTTTTTTAAACTGGATATGTGGTTGTTAAGTGAGTAGTATGTGTATAGAAACACAAAAATTGTATAATTGAGTTAATAAGTTGTAAAATAGTGGTTAAGGCCTATTGTGTAGTGTGTTTTTTTATGGTGTGTTGAGCGTGTGGCTTTATTTTTTGTCTCTTTTTTTAGGAAATGTATTAAATGGTGGATTGTGGTGGTTGTTTGTAGGTGTGTCTTTTTTGTTGTAAAATTTTATGTGATTCTGTGGTGGTTTGTAGTGGTATGTTTAGGTAATGAGTTGGTATATGAAATGTTTTAGTATTTCTAGTATTGTTGTATAATTGTATATGTATATGTGTGGTTGTAGCATTTATGTGTAAAAATAGTTGTGTTGGGGGTAAATAGTGAATAAGTTTAATGCGAATTGGATGTGGATAGAACAGATCATATCAAAGTTTTTTGGAGTTTTTGATATTGTATCTTGTAAACATAACGTGTGTAAGCGCCGTAACAGTTTAGCAGTACAAATAAGTGGTGGTGGAACAAATTTGGGTTTATATGATTCAATAAATAATTTGATGAACTTTAAAAGTGGCGTAAGATTTGGTGGGCGACTTAGTGTTGTTACTCTCTAATTACAATGATGAGAATTATTATTGTCTTGAGATGATAGCGTGGAAATGTGTATTATGAATATGGAACTGTTTCGTTTTTCGATGTTGGATATTTTTATAAATTTAAAATAAAATTTGTTAAAAAACGTGGATATGATATTTCATGTCTTTGATGATGAATGTGTAGTGATGTGGGGGTTGTTGTAGTTATTATGCATCTGAATGTAACAACTGATTATGGTATAAGGGTTGTATTGTATTTAGCGAAAAAAAGGGGTGTGGCAAGTAGTAGCGAGATTTGTGCAAACATGGGGATACCTCATACATATATGCATAAAATTGTTAAACCGTTGAAAAAGGCTGAAATATTGCGTGAAGTACGTGGTTCAAATGGTGGGTTTGTGTTAATAAAAAGTCCTAATGATTTTTCTATTTTAACTATTGTGAATGCTTTTGAGAAGACAATGAATCTAAACAAATGTTTGGAGGAAGACAAGTTTTGCAGCAGAAATGCTTCATCATGTTGTAAAATTAGAGAACTTTACGTTAATGCACAGGCGGAGTTTCATCAAAATCTGGATGTAAAAGTATCGACTTTTTTGGATACTTGAGTTCTGTGTATTTTTTAGTTTTGTAAAAAAACGTAGTAGGATATCTGTTACGTTACTGTTTGTCAAAAGTTGGTAGCGTTTGATATTGGTTATGTCGTTTTAATAGAATAGCTTGAGTTGTTTGTTTTGTATTTTGTGTGTTTGTTTTGCTTCTGCGTTTGGTGTGGATGATGTTTTGTTGGTGTTGGATGGTTTGTTGGTGCATATTTTCAAAGTGGTTAGGTAGGTTTGTAAGGAGCTTGGGTTTAGGGTGTTGTTTTTGTCTGTTTATTTTTTTGATTTTAATCGTATTAGGTGTTGTTGGACTAATTTGAAGTGTGTTTTGCCTGTTTGATTTTTAACTGTAACTCTGCATTTTTACTCCTAGGTTGGTGGTTTAATGATTAAAGTGGTCTTTGTTTAGGTATTTGAGTTAAAATTTTAAATTTTGTTGCCTCTAGTTTATCCCTTTGTGTTGTGATTTGGAGCGGTATAAGTGAGGTTGTTGGTGGCTGTTTTTTTTGGTGATGATTTTGGTTATATAATGTTTTTTGTGATTTTGAAATATTAATGCGATGAAATTGGTTATGATGAAAAAAATGTTTGTTGTCTGAAAAGTATAAAAGTGTTTGAATGATTAAATGTGAGCGTTCATATGTACAATGTTAAATAAAATAGAATAAATAAGTGAGGTATTTTAAAACATTGTCAAAAAACAATAGGGGTAATCTGGAAAAGTTACGGTTCTAAATGTGAGACGTTGCAAGGGAGTAGTGTATACTCGCTTTTAGAGTGTGTAACTTTTTTGAACTATTGTTGTATTCGTTTTTGATTATTTAATTCTTCAAAAGCTAACACTTCACTTAACTGGTATCTCTGTGTGGGTTTGCTATTTTGATATTTTGTTTTATGTCTGCTTGGCTTGTAAATGATGTGTGTAATATGTTTACTACATATGTGTATATGGAACGATATGTATATATATGTTGGAATTTGTAGTATTTATTCTGAATAAAAGTGATTATAAATATGGTTGAAACATGTTTAAACTTGAAACTAAATTCAAAATCTAAATCGAGTAAATTTCATCGAAGAAAAGCACTTTTGACCTTCACTACTTTGGCATTTATACTGCTGATATTTTCTTCTCCACTGATGTCTGTTGTTAGCGAAGTTTCTCCTTTTGCGTCTGCGTGTGTTTATTCTACTGTAACTGTAAACAATAGCTATGCTACAGTAACAGGTGCGGGCACATATCAAGACTGTAAAACTGTTACCATTAACGCTGGAACCCGTGACGGTTACACCTTCGTCGGCTGGACAGTCAATTCAGGCGGTGTAAAATTAAAGAGCGCTACTAGTCCTACTACAACTTTTACCATGCCTGCAAAAAATGTTGTTGTTACAGCAAACTGGACACCCATTACCTATAGCATTAGTTACGCATTAAATGACGGTGCTAATGCTCCTGGAAATCCAACCTCATATACAGCGAATAATCTTCCATTGAACATTGCTACACCTACTAGAAGTGGCTATGTGTTTTCACATTGGAAAATTACTTGCGTTAATGGCTCGGAGTCTGTGTTACCAACTTCTGGTATTCCTGCTGGCACTATAGGTAATGTCCTATTGAGCGCCATTTGGGATGTCTCAGTATACTCTATTGAATACAGGTTGAATGGTGGTGTTAATGCTCCTGGAAATCCAGTCTCGTACAATGTGGCAAACTTGCCATCACTTATTGCTAACCCTACTTTAAGAGGCTATAACTTTCTGTACTGGAAAGTAATGTGTGCAAATGGGACTCAATTTATCCTGACAGGTTCTGGTATTCCTGCTGGTACCACAGGTGATTTAGTCGTAATTGCTATTTGGGATGCCCTGCCAATTATGTACACTATTACATATAATTTAGATGGTGGTATTAATGGCCCTGGCAACACTAACTCGTATGCTGTGACAGATAATTTCCCTATACCTATTAGCAACCCTGTTAAAGCTAATCACGTGTTTTTGGGTTGGGTCGCAGTTTATGCTAATGGCACAGTATCTGGTCCAACAGTATCTTATAGTATTCCTTTGAGTACTATTGGTGATGTGGTGCTGACTGCAGTTTGGACTCCAGTAGTTCAGACTTTTAACATTAGCTACGAATTAAGTGGTGGAACTAACGCTATAGGTGCTCCGACAACCTACAGTACAAATAATCTTCCATTGAATATTGCCAACCCACACAGGTCAGGATACATATTTTCATACTGGATTATGCGTTGCACTGACGGTTCAATGTCTGTTTTGCAGAACGGTGTTGTTCCTGCAGGCACAGTTGGCGATGTGGTGCTGACTGCAGTTTGGGCTGTTGCTCCGACATACACTATTACCTATATGTTGAATGGCGGTGTTAATGCTGTTGGTAATCCGGTGTCGTATAGTGCAGGCGGTAGTTCTCCGGTTGGCATTGCTAATCCTTCGATGAGTGGACATACGTTCTCGTATTGGATTGTGGTTTATGATAATGGTTCCATGGGCATCCTGCCTGGTTCTGGTATTCCTGTTGGTACAACAGGGAACATAAGCCTAATCGCAGTCTGGAATTAATTCCCCCACTTTTTACTCTTTTTTTTGTAACTACTCCATCAGTGTTGTTAGCATAGAATTTATGAAAAAATTAGAGTGTCCTAATTAAGATCTGATTGTAGTTTGCTGTAATAGAACTCGTGACAAGACCAGATGACCAGTTAATTCTTCAAGCATTGTAGGAGAAAAACCACACCTAAAATCGTTGATAAAATTTATCACAAGTATGGTAGCGAGTCTAAAGCTTCAAGTCTCCTCATAGAAGCAATGCAAAGTTTACCCACTGATCCGTCTAACAGACAGTACACTAGAGAAGTATGCCTCAGTAGACAAAGCCCTGCCGCGACTAATTGCTATTTTGCCAGTGCTGAAGCAGTAGCAAAACTATACGAAAAAGGACAACTAACACTACAATAAAAATTTTTTATCGAATTGGTATACCCAGTTTATTTTCAATAAAATCAATAAAATTTCTTTGATTCATAGATGGATTTTTTATTTCTTTAAAATATTGTCGTGGCTGTTTTAATTTAGTCATATCTTCACAATAATCAATAGCCCAACATGGTTTAGCACATTGTAAACTATAATATTCCCATATCTTACCACTACTTGATAGAATATCTCTATCGTCATTTGTTACAAATATCATCCAACAATTTTTTATCACCTGTTCTTTGATAGTAGACATTAGATGTTCTCTATCTTTTGAATTCTTTACAAAATTATATAATGGATCATGATCTACCAAAGTGTCATTAACATCTGATGTTGTCAGATTTATTGATTTAAACGGTTTTTCTATAGCAGTTTAACTTTTAGTTGACTACATGTTATGTGTGTAGTTGCAGTGTTTAAACCAAGCAGCAGCAAGTTCAGGTGTTACACAATCAAGAGCCACAACAGCAGCATCAAGCAGAGCCTCCTCAGTTCTAGCCTAAAGCTTACGCAAAACACCCTTCACATACGCCCACAACAACTCCACAGGATTAAAATCTGGAGAATAAACAGGCAAAAACATTGCCTTAATCCCAAGCTCCACCAAAACATTCCTAACAAGCTTTGAAGCATGCACCGACGAACTAGTC
>JAITMO010000021.1 GCA_031277345.1 Candidatus Bathycorpusculum soli | reverse complement strand
ACACCCCCCTTACCACACAATTTCTCCCCCCAAAACCCAACCTTACCCCCATCACCACGAAGCAAGAACACCCATTTTAAAAAAACATTTCAATAACAACATCAACACTAATATGAAATACACAAAGTCCACATACTCCTAAAACCACTACGACCAACCCAAGAATACAAAACTCTACCCAGATTCACAGACACAATATTTACAACCAAACTAAAACACTAAAACACAAACATACCATTGTACTCCATTAAAATACCTGCTAAATTTCACAACCTTAGCTACTCCACAATACACACACTTCACAGACAACAACACCATTTTTATTCACTATCAACACATACTCATACACGCTATTTCAACATACTCCACAATCAATATCTAATACTTCCAGATAAAATAAAAAGAATGTTATTATCAAAACTGGCAAATATTGTTGAAACTAAAACTGTACAAAAATGATGTTATCTACGGCATATACATGAAAACTTGGCAAAACATATGAAGCTATGGCTTCTTGAAGTTTGTGGGGCTTGGAGATAGTTTAGGGGTAAGGGAGAGCGTGCAAAAATTAATTGCTCTCCAAACCTTTCCACCAGCCAGAGCATCATAGTTTTGTATGTTACAGCATGTTTGTTTTGTTTGTTGTACCTCCAATTGTTATAGTGCTTTGAAGTTTTCAAACCAGTCATCATATTCTTTTAGCATTTTTTGACTAACACTTGGTTTACGTTTTTCAAAGATTTGCCGAAAATCAGCCATTGTCAAAGGTCGGGGTTTTGCTTCTTTATCAGTTGCTTTACCTGATTCAAAAAATTCACTAATTAAGCTAAGTTGAGCTGATTGAAAAACGTCACGAATGTCGCTTCCTGAAAAACCTTCAGCACAACGAGACAATACAGACAAATCCACATCGTTACCAATTGTAAGAGCACTAGAGTATTGTTTTAGCATGCTAAGTCTTGTTGAGCTATCAGGTAAAGGAACTAGGATACGTTTTTGGAATCGTCGAATAAATGCATCGTCAAGGTTCCATGGTTTGTTAGTAGCACCAATCACGTACACATGAAGGTTTTTGCCTTTGTCAGTAACGCCATCCATTTCTTTTAAAAATTGGTTTTTAACACGAATTTCTCCGCCAGCTTCATCAGAACGTTTACCCATAAGAGAATCTAGCTCGTCCACAAAAACAAGAGTTACTTTACCCTCATTAGCGGATTTACGTGCGGCTCCAAATAATTTGGCAACATTTTTTTCAGCATCACCCAACCATTTAGACATAATTGAGGCAGCATCTATACTGTAAAAGTTAGCATCAAGTTCAGAGGCAGCTGCTGCGACAAGAAGAGTTTTACCACATCCAGGAGGACCAAAAAGTAAAATACCTCTAGGCCATCCAAGAGGAAACAGATCAGGACGCTGTACGGGGTAAACTATAGCCTCTTTAATAGCTCGTTTAGCATCCTCTAAACCGACTACTTGATCCCAGCTAACCAGAGGTCGCTCAGTTACTATAACTTCATCAGTACCCGATTTAGTAGAACCATCATTTTCCATAGTGGCGGCACCACCCATGGCATCACTATTTGCCTCGTCACGCATCTCGGTAGCCGAAACACCACCCTGTATAACTTTTATACGCTCCTGATAGGCCATAGCACGTTGAACATAAACCTTATTTAAACCATATTCGGGATACAATTGAACAAGCTGTAATAAGCTCTCTATAGCTTTCTGGTAAAGAGTAATAGCCCTACCTTTTTGCCCTTGTTTATCCATCCTAACAGCATCCAGCGCATAAGCTGTTGCAGCCTTTTCCAACTCATGAGAAGCACTCACTCAAATTTTCTCTCCCTTATCATTCCGGCGATTTCAATTCCAATTTAATTTTACCCTGAGACCCAAGACTCTCAAGGGCACGCTCAATTTCAGTATTAGTAACATTAAGTTCACTTGAACATTTTGACAAATCAATGTCACCGTTACGCTTTATTACATAATCATAAAGCACCTCTTCAAGCGTACGCTGTTTAGAAACAGACTGCTTAACCATAGTAATCTCTTTAACCTCAGTTTTAAAAGAAATCAAAGTCTTTGAAACATCAAACTCTGACTCGTCATCATCTACACCACCAAACGATCCACCAGATGCCGTTAAAGCAACACGTTCCTTAACAGGAGCAGATGGAGCCTTAACAGTGGATACTGGAGGTGAAGTAGGAGGCACAGGCAGATCTTGATTAAGTTTATGTTCCATAAATGCAGTTACTTCTTTAAGAATCTCCTCACCGCCTTCAGTCTTGTGACCAACAGGAATGATAGAATCATCACTACGTAACTGTGTAATATTAAGAGTCTCTTGAATAGTATTAGTAACATTACTTAATTCGGCACTAACATCAGGCAATACTTTAAACAAACCTGATGACGCATCCTGAAGCAATTTTAATGCAGGGCGCAAATCAACCACTACATCGCTAAGTTCACGCAAAGTTTCAAGCCGAAGAATAACACCTTCAATATTTAACTGCATATGGTAAACAAGCTGCCCCATACGTCTAACTTCAGTTAATTCGGTAGCAAACACTGCTGCTCGCTCTCGATTATTTCTTTTTGACTCTAAAACGCAGGTTTCAAAAAGTCTACGATCACGCTCTTTTAAACGTGCACACGCTTGCTCCAACTTGTGTTGTTGAAGTCGAAGTGTATAAATAGTTTTTGTAGCAACATCACGGATAGGTGGAGAAGCCTTCTTTGTTCCAAAATCCATTTTCTCCATTCCCTCCAGTGATGTACACGCTTATTTAAAGTCCAGCTTTACCGATTTCTTTTACGTAAACAACAACAGGGGGTTCAGGCAGATTATCAGCAGAAGAACCGTTATCAGCAACAGAAGGAGATGAAGCAACAGAAGAAGATGGTGAAGACGATTTTTGCTGTGTTAATACGGTCTCAGCATATACTTTATTTGCCTTTGGTAAAGTCGAAGGATCACCAATCAAAATACTAGAGACTTTACTTTTTATAAGCTCATAATCGGTTTTTTCAGTAGTAGCACGTTTCAGACTATCCTGCAACAAACTAAAAGCAGTACGATAGTTCTCCTCATCTACTTGACCAATTTCATGCTCAAGCTCAAGGTTAGCTATAGCATAACTTAGAGACTTTATTTCTTCTACGCAACGGGCAATCTCTACGGCAGACTCATCGAGTATAACTTGACCATCCTTTTTCAGCTGGTTCAAAACGCCCTCAAAACTATTATGCAATTCCTGAAACACTTCAGGAGTAAATTTGTTTTTATCATGTAAATCCTTTAACGCCTGATCCTTTCTCCAAAGCAAAGGGATTTGGTCACATAACATGTTTGCCTGAGACTTTATCTTAGAAATGTATGTAATTTCTAATCCATTGAACCTAAAATTTTCCATAGATTGTTTAGAAAATTGACCATCGGCAAACTCTACAAAAACAGCATCAAACTTACCATTTGGATCTAACGCAAAGGAGGCAACTTTACCAATTACTTTACCATATTCATTTTTTATGGGTTTACCTAAAGAAAGAAAAAGATTGGAGGTAGACATTTTATTTTACTCCTGCCGTCTAATATCCTTCGTTTGTCCGTTCTGCGCGGGCAGCTACAGATGAGGGCATTCCAGGAGGCAGATCGGGGAATTTATCTTTGATTTTTTGCTCAGCAACAGTTGCAGCTTCATTTAGAATCTTGGCTGCATCATCATTAACTGCATCAAAGTTAAGAGTCATTCCACTAGTTTGACCTGCTTCAAGCATTATGCCACTTAGCATGTTACCAATTTCACCTAATTCGTTTTCAGCTTCTGGGAATACACTAACTAGACCACCTTTAATAGAACGCAGTACACCAACTGCTGGACCTAGAGTAGATACCACATCACCTAATTCAGACGCAGTTCGTAAACGCAAAGTAATTTGTTCGAGTGCAAGTTTTGCATTCATAAGCATTTTTGACATTTTACGTACTTCAGCTAACTCATTTGCAAAAACATTTGCGCGTGCACTATCATGTTTTGTATAGGCATCAACAATTTTTGCAAATATTGCACGATCTCTTTGTGCAAATCGTTCATTAGCCTGATCTAGTTTCTGAACTTGAAGATCAATACGGCGGGTTGCAAAATCCAACCGTGGTTTTAATGGTACTGGCGGTTTAACCGCATCTTTTATTCTATCTGTGAATGGAGTCTCGTCACGTTTACTATCCCATTTCTTTGAAAATCTTTCTGACAATTAATTTTGCCTCCTTAAATAACAGCATCACTACAGACGCAATATTATTCTTTTGTAACATGCACGTATATACATAGAGATATATGTTGGTAATGTAGCCGAGTAAAACATACATGGATATTAACAAAAAACATGCAAAAAACACACAAACAAACACTAATAATTATACAAAAAAATGTAAGCTACATTAAAAAGACATAAAACAAACTCTACAGTAAACACAACAACATAAAGGTGGAAAACTATTAGCAGACTAAAAACATTTGGAGTAATAGCAATATTAGGCTTCATAATCGGTGTAATCGCGCAACTCACTGCAAACTATATCGTACCAAGAATGGACACAATCCTAGCATCACTTGACGGCCTCACACAATACATAATAGCAGGCATTGTAGGTGCTATACTAACATTAATAATTATAATCATCTGGGCCCGTTTAACAGGCAGTAAAAACAAATACTAAACATACAAACAATAACACACTTCCCCGGTTTTCTTTATCAAACAATTACGCAAATCAGATCAACATTTTTTGGACTCGGTAGCGGAAAAAGACTTCACAAGCATCCAGATTAAATTCCCCGCTTTCAGCCTCATCGTACCTCGATTTCCTCATCGTCCAAATCCTAAGCAACAAACAGCTTATTTTATACTTTCGCATAAAAACAACAAAAACACACCGCGTATTAAAAAATCAAAATAAAAAATAATAGTTAAGGTATAATCTCTGCCCCATTATATTTAATAAAATCAAAATCAGAAATACACAATTTACCATTAGAAATTAGCTCTCTAATTCTAGGAATCTGCTGAGAAACAGTCTCAATAAGCATTCTAACAGTAGCACAAACCTCTCGGTAAGCAGCCACACTCCACCGCTGTGTAACATTAGCATAATAACACCTTCCTCCACACATATTCAAAATATCACACTCCGAACATGGGGGTTGACTAACAAACACTTTCCCTAAAGTTAACGGGTGTGAACTTGTTATATGCCCCATATAATGATTGCCCATACCCCACATAGTCGGACAAGCTAAAATATAACCATCCGTTTGAATAGCATAATTAATCCAACCACCTCCACAACGCAAAAAATTTACCTGCTCACCATGCAACAAAGAATATGCAACACCTAAAAGGGGATAAAGCTTCAAAACTTTACCTTCACGCTCCATAATATCAACCCAAAAATCAACAAGTCTCCTAACGCCAGGCATATAACTATATTTAGACCACTCTTTAAAATTACGTCGGTTGTAATCGTTACCCCAAAAACCCGCATTGAGTTGCCAATGAATCGATGAAAACGCAAACTCGGAATTCTCAAGC
>JAITMO010000041.1 GCA_031277345.1 Candidatus Bathycorpusculum soli | reverse complement strand
GTTCCACCAGTAATAGAACATTTTTCGACTAATCTTTACTTGAACACAAATCGACCTAACCGATTGACCTTCAAGCTTTCTGTTAATTATCCACTTTTTTAGCTTTTCAACATCGTGATTCAACAAACTCCAACTCTATAGCTATATAGAAAGTGTAACCCATTTATTGGATAGAACAAGACGAGGCGAAATCAAAAACACTTTTTAAACTCTAAGACGTAAACAAAAGTGAGGAAAAACCCAATGAAACAAAAAATACTGAAGCTTACACCTGAAGAGCTAATTCGTACTCTTCAAGGTAACAAAACACAACAACTCAATCTTCCAACAGACACCGAACTAGTTAACATAAAATACAACACATTTACCAAACAATTAACTGCAATAATTAGAAGTGACACATTTGAAAATATCCCTGAAGGTACGCCAATTCCAGACTATACACACAAAATATTGCCTCACAAACAAACACCAATACCACCAGTAGATTTCACACAAAGAAACGTAACGCAAGCACAGCCAACACCACAAAAAACATTAATTCAAACCTTAACAACACCAAGTAGTTCTTCTTTGAATGATCCAAAAATAGGAGTTAAAACCTTAGAATCTAAACATGAACCAAATGTAGACACCTGTGGTTTTGAAGACGAATTCACTAAAGAACAACGTAAAGTACTAAAATTCACATCAGAAGGCGACTACGTCATTGTTAAACCAATACAATTCTTAAAAACCGAATGGGACGATATCAACGATACCGTAAAAAGCATAGGAGGCAAATGGGTGAAAGGATCAACAATTGACTACTGGGCTATTCCTAAAAACCAAAAACATGAAGAATGAAAATAACTTTTTATGTTGTGCTCTTTTATTACTCAAAAAAAATTGTTTTGTTTCTAAACAAAAAGGTTTAGGAGTTGGAAAGTTAGGCCACCAACTATTAAGGCGGTACTGATGTTTGCCAGTGAGATTATTATGGCTGTTTTCCAGCTGAATTCTTTGGCAAGTATGGCTATTGTTGAGACGCATGGAATGTAGAGCATGGCTACTAGGGCTATAATTACTAATTGTATTGGAGTGAAGCCTACAAGCAGATTTGATGTGCCAAGCATTGCCGTTGCACCAACGATAATTAACTCTTTACGGATTGTGCCAAGCAATAGTAGTACACCTGCGAATGCTGGTAACCCTAACCATAGAACTGTGAGTGGCGAGAATGCATTACTTATTGGTGTAAGTATATCATAGACGTATAGTATTTGGATAAGTGCACTGCCAATGATGTATATTGGAAAAACCACATAAATTATGGATTTCGTACGAGTCCACGTCTGTTTTAAAACAACTTTTATGGAAGGTCGTTTAAAACTACTCATCTCCATGATTAACCCCGTAGTTTTTCCTGGAACCGCTTTCATAGCAATTTTACCCATAGCAAAAATTATGCAGATGTTAACAACATACAAAAGTAATGCCCAGTGTACACCTACAAACAACCCCACCATGCCAAAGAGAACAATAGTTCGAGCCGAACAAGGGGCAAACGTTATAGCAAAAGCTGCAAGAAGACGCTCTCGACGAGTCTCCATAATTTTACAGCTATGAATAGCTGGAACACTACAACCGTAACCAAGAATTATTGGAATTAACGCTTTACCATGTAACCCAATTCTATGCATTGCACTATCCATCATGAAGGCAACACGAGTCAACAACCCCGAGTCTTCAATTAGTGCTAATAACAGATAGAATGGTATAACAAAGGGGATTATCAATGTTAAACCTGCATCAAGTCCACCCCAAAAACCATTAAAAATAATGCTCAAGATTGGTGCAGACATAGATAATTCAGGATCAATAGGGTTGATTAAGCTTAGACCCTGTGAAATTAAACCAGATAACGTGTTGCCTACCACAAACGTCCAAAGCAGCAACCCACCAATCACGCCAAAAGCTGTTACGTATCCAAATATGCGGTGTGTAGTAAACCATTCTATTTTATCCGTTAATGGATGCCAAACCTCATCTTGTTGAAGAGATGATGCTACAATAGAGTTAGCAAGTGCATACCGTGCAGAAGCAATTATAGAAAAACATTTTTCTTGACAGTTTTTTTCAAATTCAGCAATCACAAGTTTTGCTTGTAATATAACGGTTTTTGATTTTTCAATGACAAGCTTTGTAATTTCAGTATCGCCTTCAAGTAACTTGATAGCTACCCAACGAGATGGATACTTCAAGTCAATTTGCTCTTTTTCAATGAGTTGTTGTAGTTTTTGAATTTGTTCTTCAAGATCTTTTCGATATTTTATGGGTGTATATTTAGGTTTGCTTGTTGCAACTTTTACTGCTTCCTTTATAGCCTCATAGATACCTTCACCGCGAGTAGCGGTAGTAAAAACTACTGGGGTCCCTAATATTGTGGACAAATGGTCTTTGTCAATAAGAATTCCTTTATTTTTTGCAACATCTACCTGATTTAATACTAGAACAAGTGGTGTATTCATTTCTAAAAGTTGTAACGTAAAAAACAGGTTTCGCTCCAAAACTGAAGCATCAACTACGTTAATAACTGCGTCTGGTTTTTCTAAAGCAACATAATCTCGTGATACGAGTTCTTCCATAGAAAACGTTGAAAATGAATAGATGCCTGGTAAGTCGATAATTTTAATTTCGTGCCCTTCAAAGCTTAATGTGCCTTCTGCTCGTTCAACAGTTTTTCCTGGCCAATTTCCAATTATTTGATTTGATCCAGTTAGCTGATTAAAAATTACACTTTTTCCTACGTTTGCGTTTCCTGCAAGAGCAAATGTAAGTGGAGTATTCTTCCCTTTAAGTGAGGTTGTTTTGTTTTTTACGTCAGTAGTTACATTTGTCATTCTGTTTTTTTCCTGTTATTTTGTGTGTTCTTCTACTTCAACAAATACGTTGCAAGCTATGTCTTGTCCTAAGGCCAGTTTTGAGCCTCTAACAGCAATTTTAACTGGTCCAGTCATTGGTGCTACTTTGATAATTTGAATTTTTGTTCCAGGTGTAAGTCCCATGTCTAAAAGACGTTGAAGAACCTTGTGTTCACCTCGGATGAAGCTAACTTTGCCAAATGTACCATTTTTTAAATCTCGTATTGAGATGAGATTTTTGTCACGTTTTCCGACTTGTTCTAAGCCTTTCTGGTGTAGTTGGATGCATTCTTCACAATTGCAAAAAGGTAAGTCACATGCAGGTATTGTTTTGCCGTCGTCAGGGCATGTGTCTGGGTGTTTTAAGAATCGGCATAGAGATTCTTCAGCCTCATCTGAGAGTGCATGTTCCATTTGGCAGGCTTCCTGATGTACTTTATCGTTTCCTATGCGTAACACATTTGATAGAAAACTTTCAAGTAGGCGATGTTTTCGTGTTACTCTTTGTGCTTCTTTTAAGCCTTTTTCGGTAAGTACGCTACCTTGGTAGGGGGAATATTTTATGTAACCTTCATCAGCTAATTTTTTTAGCATTTCTGTTACACTGGCGGGAGAAACATCGAGTTTTTGAGAAATGTTTGCGTTGCTTACCATTTCTGCATTTTTGGATAGGCTGTACATGACTTTCAAGTAATCCTGAGTTGACCTTTGCAATATATCACCCTGTTTTTAGGTATGTCTAAAATATGTGTAAAACAACATATAAATTTTTAGGTAAACCTAAAAAATAGTGTGTTAAACAACAAAAAACATTACGCACAGAACTTTCAAACACATGCGCCAGTAACGGCTAAATACTGCCAACTCTAATCCTTGTTGTTAGTGTGAGAACCAGACAATGAACAACCTGTCTAATATAATCATAGACTTAATAGAAACAGCAAAAAAACATGAACAATATCGTAGCAATGAATGCATAAACATGATTGCAAGTGAAGGTGTTAAGTCACCCGCCGTTTGTCAAATGCTCGACATGTCTCATGATCTCGCCACCAGATACGCTGAAGGAGATAACGATCAACAAGGGCACGCAAACAAACGCTTTTACCAAGGACAAAAATATAGTAGCAAAATCGAAAATCATGCAACCGACGCCATAAAAAGCTTGTTTAACACCACTTGGGCAGACATTCGATTAATTTCAGGTACTCATGCAAACACAGCAACATTTAAAGGATTGACATCTGCGTCAAAAAATAATAAAATGGTTGTAACTCCGCTAAGCTGTGGTGCCCACATAAGTCATGATTACACCGGACTAGCTGGAGGCATTCTAGGATTACAAAATGCCAACCATGTCTATGATATTAAAGAATTTAATATTGACCCTGACAAATCAGCCAAAGTTATCCGTGCAACAAAACCTGGGATCGTCACTTTTGGTGGCAGTTTATTTCTATTTCCACATCCAATAAAAGAACTTAGAGATGTCTGCGATGAAGTAGGTGCATATATAGCCTATGACGCAGCTCATGTACTAGGGCTAATTGCCGGTGGACAATTCCAAGATCCACTGCGTGAAGGTGCAGATTTTATAACAGCATCCACACACAAAACATTCCCCGGGCCACAAGGTGGAGTAATTATGGGTATACCTGATACGGTAGCTAAAGAAAAAGCTGTACGAAAAATACAGCACGCCGTATTTCCTCTAACAGCTTCAAGTACGCACCTTGGAAGATTACCTGCATTGGGTATCGCTTGTCTTGAAATGAAAATTTTCGGTAAAGAATTGTCTGCACAAATCGTCAAAAATGCTCAAGCCGCGGGTCAATACTTGTATGAGAACGGCATAAAAGTAGTCGCAGAGCACAAAGGTTTCACAGAATCACACCAAATCGCGCTTGACATTAGAGCTTTTGGTGGTGGTAATAAAATCGCTCAAGAAATAGAAGACGCAAACATTATCCTTAACAAAAACTTGTTGCCGTATGATGACCAAAGTGACAAAGAAAACCCTGCTGGTTTACGTGTTGGTTTTCATGCTGTAACACGCCACGGTATGAAAGAAAGTGATGTTAAGTATCTCTGTGATTTAATGATGGATATAATTAAAGGTAAACGTACGCCTGAACAAGTTAAAGTAGATGTTATTGCTCTGAAAAAAGGTTTTAGTCAAGTAAAATATGGCTTCCAAAGCGTTGAAGAAGCCTTGAAATATGCTAAAACATAAAAAATCAAATTTTTATTTCTTTTAGAGTTAGCGGAGTAGTTTTTCACTGTTTGTGGTGAAGTATTTTTTTTCGTTATAGTTTTGATGCTTTAATGGGCATAAAATTTTTGCCAAGAAACTGTAAATCTTAAACGATATCCTTATATTACTGATATTCGCTTCTAATGCAATTCAGCAATTATGGGTAGGCCATAAATTGTGAATTAATAGATGCAACTCCCGTATAATGTATATGTGGAGTGAAGGGTGTGACAAGAGCCCACATAAGTCGAACATGTGTACGCTCACAATGACACCATGCATAGGTCAACGACGCGCAACACAACAAAATAATATGTAGTATATGTGGAGAAAACAATTAGGTTTTCACCAAACGCCAAACAAACACTACCATTGGCCTGAACATGTTACGCTGTCTGGAGGATGGCTCGGCTTGAGAGCCGAAGAAGGGCGCGGCAAGCCGCGATACCGCCTCGGGTAAGCGCAAGCAGCTTTAGAACCGAGGATACCTGAATGGGACCTCCTAGTAATGTTCCTTTACGGAACGGGAACTCCCCGAACGGAAGCATCTTAGTAGGGGAAGGAAAAGAAACCAATATGGGATTCCCTTAGTAGCAGCGAGCGAAATGGGAATAGTCCAAACTAAATCCCGCAAGGAAACTTGTGGGAGATGTAGGGTTAAGGGCCTGGATTCTTCTAAACTGGTAAAGTTGAAATGGCCTGAAAAGGCCTGCCACAGAGGGTGATAGCCCCGTAAATGTACACCAACATGAATTATGTCCAGAGTCCCAGACTACTGTACCCTGGCTTGGGTGCAGAAAGTTGGGAGTCACCAACTTCCAAGACTAAATACGCCTCAAGACCGATAGCGCACTAGTACGGTGACGGAAAACTGAAAAGTACCCCGGAATGGGGGTGAAAAGTGCCTGAAACCAGACAGTAACAGACGTGTGTGGCCCAAAAGAGTAGACCCTTTCCGAAGGAGATCGTTGTAAAGCGGTAGTACGAGGAAAGGCGATCAGGGTTACACGTTCCGTCTAGAAACACGGGCCGGGGAGTTTATTGCTATGGCAAGCCTAAGGATGTAAAGTCCGTAAGCACAGGGAAACCAATATGCGCGCAACTCCGTGAGGAGCGAGGCGCAAGGTCTGAAAATGCCTGGAGTCATAGCAATACATACTAGAAACCAGACGATCTAGCCCTGGGCAGGGCGAAGCTAGGCGAAAGCCTAGTGGAGGCTCGAAAGGGTTCTGACGTGCAATTCGTTCCCCAGACCTGGGGCTAGGGGCTAAAGACCAATCTAGTCTGGTAATAGCTAGTTCCTTCCGAAGTGGGCCTGAGCCCAGTCCTGAGCGAGGCAGCTGGTGGGGTAGAGCACTGATTGGAAAACAAGGATTCGAAAGAGTCCACTTTCCTTTCAAACTACGAATCCACCCGCACTTAAGACCTCAGGAGACGGGTTAGTGGGGGTAAGCTCCACGACCGAGAGGGGGACAACCCAGACTAAGGTTAAGGTCCCCAAATGCTGGCTAAATGTCAAACCAAAGAGCGTCGTCAGCCTCAGACAGCGGGGAGGTATGCTTAGAAGCAGCAATCCTTCAAAGAAAGCGTAACAGCTCACCCGCCGAGGCTGACGGCCTCGAAAATTGACGGGGCTAAGCCAGCTACCGATACCTTAGAACGCAGCATAGGCTGCGCTGGTAGGAAGGCGTCCTAGTTGGGCAGAAGCTGGGCTGTGAGGTCCAGTGGACCGATTAGGATTGCGGATCCCGGTGGTAGTAACAGCAAAGAGAAGTGAGAATCTTCTCCGCCGAAGGGGCCAGGGTTCCCCGGCAACGATCGTCAGCCGGGGGTAAGTCGATCCTAAGGCATAACTTAACCGATTATGCCGAAAAAGGGAATCCGGCTAAAATTCCGGAACCATAGAGGTACGTGTGGTAACACAAGCTTAATGTTGACGCTTCGGGGTAGATTGAGCAAGGTCTTCGCCTTGTTTAACCTTATAAACCTGGGGAGTGCCGTAATGGCGAGAACCAGGCGAACTTGGGAATAGCCACCCGTTTTAGGGAGGTTCAGTTGATCTCTGGAGCCACTGAAAAACACATTAAGAAGGATCCTCTATGATCGTACCTAGAACCGACACAGGTGTCCCTAGGCGAGAAACCTAAGGCGTGTCGGGTATACACTAATGCGAGGGAACTCGGCAAATTAGCCCCGTACCTTTGGTATAAGGGGTGCCTGCTCTTCCAGCCTTGTGCTCGGAGAGCAGGTCGCAGTGTCAAAGGGGTCTCGACTGTTTAATAAAAACACAGGAAGCCGCAAGAGCGAAAGCTTGTGAACGGCTTCTGAATCCTGGCCAGTACAGGTACCTGAAACCTGGGTCCAACTGGGCTAAGGGCCTGCAAACGCCGGGAGTAACTCTGACTCTCTCAAGGTAGCCAAATGCCTTGTCGGGTAAGTTCCGACGTGCATGAATGGATCAACGAGGGCCCCACTGTCCCCGCGTAGTACCCGGTGAAACCACATAACGTGGACGAACAGTCCACGATCTCCCAGCGGGAAAAGAAGTCCCTGTGGAGTTTTACTGCAGCCTGCCGCTGGAACACGGTTATGGATGCAGAGTGTAGTCGGGAGCCGTCGATCCTGCGTTCTCTGGGACGTGGGGGAGGCAACAATGGAACACCGACTTTCTGTAACCGTGTTTCTTACCGGCTCCTTGCGGGCTGGAACAACGGTAGGTGGGCAGTTCGGCTGGGGCGGCACGCCCTTGAAAAGATATCAAGGGCGCCCTAAGGTTGGCTCAGGGGGGACAGAAACCCTCCGTAGAGTGCAAGGGCAAAAGCCAGCCTGACTGTATCCCAAACAGTAAGGGATGCAGAGGAGAAATCCGGGCTTAGCGATCATCCATGCTCCCCTTTGGTGGGGGCTGGATGTGTCAGAAAAATTACCCTAGGGATAACAGGCTTGTCGCGGGCGAGAGTCCCCATCGACCCCGCGGCTTGGTACCTCGATGTCGGCTCTTCCTATCCTGGTCCTGCATAAGGGACCAAGGGTGAGGCTGCTCGCCTATTAAAAGGGAACGTGAGCTGGGTTTAGACCGTCGTGAGACAGGTCGGACTTTATCTGCTGGGAGTGTTGGCTGCCTGAGGGGAAAGGGTCCCTAGTACGAGAGGAACGGGACGCTGTAGCCTCTAGTTAACCGGTTGTCTGATAAGGCAGTCGCCGGGCAGCCACGCTGTTGTGGATAAGAGCTGAAAGCATCTAAGCTCGAAGCCTCTCCCGAAAAGAGGCAGCCATTCCAGTTTCACTGGACGAAGGCACCCATAAAAGATGGGTTTGATGGAGCCGGGGTGTAAGCTAGAAGACTTTGGTCGACTAGCTCAGCCTGCGGCCACCAACCGCCTAAGTTGTCAATCAATGGTAGTGTTTGAGCGATATTTGCGTGAGGCCTAAACTGATCTCCACAACGTTATAAAGTGTTGTCGTGTTGACCTATGTATGGTTTTACTGTCACAAATTTTTTTTAAATAACAAGTTTTTTGTCTAGATTTCTATTATTTGTGCTTTGTTTTTTCTGTGTCAAGTAATGCAAAAGTGGATTTGCCTGTTATGTATCCGCAAACTTCTCCTGGATTAACAATTAGCGTGTTTCCTTTTTGTTCGATGCTTTTGTTATGTGTGTGTCCATGTATGATTGCGTTGAAGTTTTGACTATAACTTAATGCAAATAGTATTTCTGGCTCGTCTCCATGTAGCAGGGCAATTTTATAGTTGTCAATATCTATTTTGGCAAATCTGCCATGTATTTCACAGTTTGGCGTTTCATCAAAGCGTTTTTTTAGTTGCTCTGTATCGCCGTCGTTGTTGCCAAATACACCTACGAGTTTGCAGTTTAGCGCTTTGAACTTTGTGATGGTGAAGGGAGAACAGTAGTCGCCGGCGTGCAGAACTATTTGTACGCCTGTAGCATTTAGCTGGTTTACGACTTTTTCTATTTGCGGTAAATTGTCGTGTGTGTCTGAAATTAGTCCAATGAACATTTTTTCCTCTTTTTTGGTGATTATTATTATGTTTTTGTTTATGTATCTTGCTAGTCTAGTTCTTTATTGATGTTGTTAATTGCTATTGGTAGTTCTGTTAGTTTTTCGATAACTATGTCTGGTGTGAATTTTTCAAGTGTTTGTTCAAAGCGTCGTTTGATGTATATTGCTTTCATTCCTGTAGCGTGGGCTCCTGCTATGTCAGCATCTGCTGTATCGCCAACGAAAACCGCTTCTTTGGCGGTGACCCCTATTTTTTTAAGAGCTATTTGAAAAATTTCTGGGCTGGGTTTGCGTTTGTTAACTTCACCTGATACTATAACTATGCTGAATAGTTTTTCTATGCTGTTTGTTTTTAGTAGATTGTATACTCCTTCTGGAATTGCAAAGTTGGAGATTATTCCAAGTTTGTATTTGTTGTATAGTTTTTGTAGAATGGGTTTTGTGTTTTCGTCGATTTTTACGTGATCTGTGAATTCTTGACAGAATTCTTTTGTGGCTCCTGTGATTATTGAGTTTTTGATGTCTATGTCGTAACCCAAGTTTTTGAGGGTTTTTTGGATTCTTTGGTTAAAGTGTGGTTCTTCGAGATTCTTGTCTGCTATGGTGTAGAGTTCTTTTCGTGTGTTGATGTAGGCTGTGCGAAATGTTTCGAGAGTGATGTTGTTTATTCCTTGGTTGGTTATTATGTGTTTGTGCATGCGGTTTATGGCGTGGTTGTAGAATTCATGGTTGTTATCAATTAGTGCTAATGTGTCAAACATATCAAATAGTATGGCTTTTACCTGCATTGTTTTTCTCTCTTAGTTCTTGTTTGTGTTGTTGTGTGTTTATATTGTTTGTATTGTTTTTGTTGTTTTGTTGGGTTGGTGTGTGTTGTTTTTCTTAAAGTGTGTTTGTTGGGGGTAAAGATTATATTTGTAGGTGAGTTTTTGTTTTTTGTTATTTTAGTGTAAAGGCGTGGTTTATGGATTTAGTGCAGAGAATCCTTGATTTGAAAAGACAGAAGAGGGCGGTAATTCTTGCGCATAATTATGAGCGTCCCGAGGTGCAGGACGTTGCTGATTATGTTGGTGATAGTATTGAGCTTAGTCGTAAAGCTATGGGTGAGCAGGATGCTGAGATGATTGTTTTTTCTGCGGTGGATTTTATGGCTGAGTCTGCTGCTATTTTGAATCCTGCAAAGAAGGTTCTTTTGCCTTGTGTTGGTGCTAGGTGTCCTATGGCTCAGATGTTGACGGTTGATGAAGTGAAGCGTGCTAGATCTCTGTATCCGGGTGTGCCTGTGGTGGTTTATGTTAATAGTTCGGCTGCTGTGAAGGCTGTTAGTGATGTGTGTTGTACTTCGGCTAATGCTGTTGCGGTGGTTGAGTCTTTTGATGTTGATACGGTGTTGTTTGGTCCAGATCGTAATTTGGGTGAATATATTGCAGAGCAGACGGGTAAAACGGTTGTTCCTATTCCGGAGTGGGGTTTTTGCCCTACGCATCTGTTGTTTCAGCCTGAAGATATTTTGGTTTTAAAGTTGCGGTATCCTGACGCGGTTGTTATGGTTCATCCTGAGTGTAGTGGTGAGGTGCGTAGGGTGGCTGATTTTGTTGGTAGTACTTCAAAAATGTGTCAATTTGTTAAAACGTCTTGTTCTAAACGGTTTATTGTTGGTACTGAGGATGGTATTTTACATCGTCTTAGGAAGGAAAATTCTGACAAAGAGTTTATTTTGGCGTATGAGGGTGCGATTTGTCCTAATATGAAGTTAACTACGCTTGAGCGGGTTTATGTTTCTTTAAATGAAGAGAAACATGTTGTAACGGTTCCTGATGTGGTTGCTAAAAAAGCTCGTGCTGCTTTGGAGCGGATGTTTGACGTAAAAGTCTAAATTGTGGTTTTAGAGTGGTTAGACATTTACTATTGTTGCTTTAAGGATTTTTACGCCTTTTCTGGTTGTTAATTCGTTGCTAAGGTGTCTTATTTCTGAGCCTTTGCCTTTTACTGCTATAACTTCTAGGCAGTCGCTTTTGCCTAGGTGGATGTGCATTGTTGATGAAATCAAGTTTGAATGGTGGTGTTGGGCTTCTGTTAGGCCACTTTCCAAGTTGCGCACTTCGTGATCGTAGACCATTAGAATTACACCGGTTTGGTTGGTTTCTTCTTCTTTTAGCCATTTGCGTTCAGAAACAAATAGTCTTACGGCATCTTGGATTGCTTTACTTCGACTTTCGTATCCCATGGTATTTATGATTTCATCAAAATCTTTGAGTAATTCAGGAGGAAATGTTACACCTACACGGATGATTTTTGACATTGTTGGTCACTATAAGAGTGCGTGATGAGCTTAAAACTTTTATTATATACTGTGGCAACAAACTATGTTGTTGCTTGTTTACTGTTTTAGACTGGTGTTTGTGACTTATTTTGGTGAGTAGTAGTGTTTAGATATTGTTAATTTATGATAGCAGAGTTTTTTGTTGTATTTGTATTGTTTGTGGTTATACACTTGAAGGGGCGTGGGTGGTGTTTGTTTTATTTTTTAAGGGTAATTTTTATTTACTGCGCTTTCTTCAAAGTAAAGAAAATAATAGTTTAACGAGGTATTATTATGGTTGAGTTGGATTTTGGTGGCATTAAGGAAAATGTTGTCACTCGAAAAGAGTTTACTGTTGAGCAAGCGCAAAAGATTTTGCAAAGTGAAGTTATTGCGACTTTGGGTTATGGTATTCAGGGACGGTCACAAGCGTTAAACATGCGTGATCAAGGAATAAAAGTGATTGTTGGTCAAAGACAGGGTTCTAAAACTTGGGATCTAGCTGTAAAGGATGGTTGGGTTCCTGGTCAGAGTCTTTTTTCTGTTGAGGAGGCGGCTCAGCGTGGAACGATTAAAATGTTCTTGTTGACTGATGCTGGTCAAAAGGAAGAATGGCCTAATGTTAAAAAGTCTCTAAAGACAGACGATGCCCTCTACGTTAGTCATGGATTTAGCGTCGTCTTTAAGGAACAAACAGGTGTTGTTCCTCCCGCTGATATAGACGTTATTTTGGTTGCACCAAAAGGTAGTGGTACTAGCGTGCGTAGAAACTTTTTAGATGGTAGCGGTATTAATAGCAGTTTTGCTATATTCCAAAACACCACAGGCCGAGCAGAGGAACGTGCAAAAGCAATGGGCATTGCAATTGGCAGTGGATATCTTTTTCCGACAACTTTTGAAAAAGAAACCTATAGCGACCTAACAGGCGAACGCGGAACACTAATGGGTGCCTTAGCTGGTATAATTGAAGCCCAATACACAACTCTACGTGAACACGGTCACAGTCCAAGTGAAGCATTTAATGAAACTGTAGAAGAACTCACCCAAAGCCTCATCCGCCTAGTCGATGAAAATGGTATGGACTGGATGTACAACAATTGTAGCGAAACAGCACGCATAGGTGCATTACGCTGGAAAGAGCGTTTTCGAAGCGCAACAAAACCAGTTTTTGAATCATTATATGAACTCACCGCAACAGGCGAAGAATCACGCATAGTTCTAGAACGCAGTAAAGAAGCAAACTATAAACAAAAACTTGCAGACGAACTGAAAGCCATGGGCAACAGCGAACTATGGAAAGCAGGCGCAACCGTACGTTCACTACGACCATCAAAACAAAACAAAGAATAATTCTTTTATTTTTTTCTATGGTAACCCATTAATAGTATATTGTATCAATTATAATAGCTCAACTTTTTGTTAACTGTATGGGTGATGAGTAGTTGCAGTGTTTAAACCAAGAAACAACAAGTTCAGGTGTAACGCAATCAAGAGCCTGAACTGCTGCATCAACCCAAACATCCTCAGTTCTAGCCTTAAGCTTACGCAAAATGCACTTCATATATGCCCACACTAAGTCATCAAAAGAGGTATATTCCGAAAAAAGGCCATGGCTATTTTTATTTGGTTGGTGTTGTCCCAGTCGGGGTTGTAGCCACGTTCGGATAGTAAGAGTTTTTTGCTGTGGGAGAATATGCTGGTTAGGTCGTAGCAGAGCATTTCGCCTTTTGGGGTGAGTTGGGTGAAGAGGTTGTAGGTTTCTTCTATTTGTGTGCCTATGGTTGTTAGGGTGTTTGTGATGTTTTTTTGGGTTGAGGTTGGGTTGTATTTTTCTTGAGAGGTGAAGGTCGTTCCAGGTGGTTTGGGCTAGGCGTATGGGGGTTGGGTGAATGGCTCGTATGATGGTGAGGGCTAAGAGTTCGTTTTTGTAGGGCAGGTTTTCTGTGGCTTGTTGTTGGTCTTTTGTGAGTTGGTGGAGAAGTTCTGAGCTGCCGTATTCGTAGGTTTTGGTGGTTGAGGTTTTGGTTTTTGGTTTTTTGGGGTGGTATTGACCGTTTAGGGTTATTTTTCCTATTATGATTGTGGTTTTTTTGTTTGTTTGTTGTATTGGTTGTGTATTTTGTAGATGTAGTAGTGGTTGTTTATTTTTTTGAGTTGTAGGCAGGTTGTTTTTTGTTGTTGTTTTATTTGTTGGTATGTTGTTTGTATTGCTGTTGGAACGTTTTTCGTAAGGGTAAATATAAGGGTAAATATATTTGGAATTTATGGTCTAACAATGATATAAGGTATAATTTGAGCATTAAATAGTAGTTATAAGTGTAAAATGGAAGAGTTACGGTTATACATGTAAAGTTTATTTTCAATCAGTCCCTTAAACTCAAAATACGAAATTTTTTACCGACTATTGGTATGCTTCATAATAGTATGAATAGTTGTCAAAAATTTATTGGATATTTTTTGGTTTTTTGTTTTGACAAGTTGGGCAATGTGGGTTTTTGGTTATGTTAATTGTGGTGAAATCCATGTCGTTGAAGTCGCAGATTAATAATTTGTTTTTCAATGTTGAGCCGGTGTCTGTTAATAGTTTAATGGTTTCCATGGCTTGTAAACTGCCTATAATTCCTGGTGTGGCTCCTAATATGCCTCGTATGTTGCCTGTTTGTATTTGGTTATCTGAAAGGTTTGGCATTAAACATTCAAGACAACCTGTTTCAGGAGGCACAAAAACCGATAAATTACCCTCCATGCCCATGACTGCTCCAAAAACATACGGCACATTAGTTTTGGTACATGCCCTGTTTACAATGTAGCGTGTTAACATGTTATCTAACCCGTCAACCACACAGTCTACCCCTGCAAGCAATCTCTTAACATTTTCCACGTTTATATTTTCTGAAATGGATTCAACTTTAACCAACGGGTTAACCTGCATTAAACGATTTGCTGCCACTTTAGCTTTAAGAGAACACAAATCATTTGGTGTGTAGAGAATTTGACGATGCAAATTGTGTAACTCAATTGTATCTCTATCAATCACCCGTATATAACCAACACCAGCTAACGCAAGATACAATGCGGAAACAGAACCTAAACCACCAACACCAACAACAGCAACACGTGTATTAGCCAACTTTTGCTGGCCATCGGCCCCTAACTCTTTCATTGCAACTTGACGACTGTAAAATGCTTCAGCAAAACTTTTCATTTCCACACTATTCATGCCTAATGCCTACACATATGTAATACTTGCTAATTTTATATTTACCCTTCTACAACATAAAAACAAGCAGCCAACACATCAAACAACACACTACTGCTACTGACGCAAAGCAACTGGATTAACCAAACAATATTTCACTTTTACTTTCACTAACCCCTCCACTGCTACAGATAGTCGCTTCTCCGATGCTTTAAATAAGCAAAAAAGCCGTAACAAACTTGAAAAAACATGCAAAAACTAGTACTGCAAACAACACCACAAACAACAACTAAACTACAATTAACATTCAATATACCTACCTTAGACGAACTCTTTCCAGCATTCCACACAGGCGACTTTGCCGTACTATACGGATCAGAAAACGTTACCTCCTTACTATCACAACTTTGCATCCGAGCACACTTACCCACAGAACAAGGAGGATTAAACAGTAACACAATCTTTATTGATGCCGCAAACAGCTCCTCAATGTCTAACATTTTACAAACTATTGAACACCACCAACTAGACCCACAAAAAACAATAGAACACATCCAAACATTCCGCGCCTACACTGCTTACAGACTTCAATCCCTGATAATTGAAAAACTAGAACAAACCATCAAAACATCTAAAGCAAAACTCGTAATAATCTCTGACATAATGTGCCCCTTCTTAACCGAAACTATAGACGAACAGGAAACAAGAACTGCCTACAACCAAATCATAAACTATCTCTCAAACTTTGCAAAAAAACACAATATAATCATAATTGCAACAAACCTCCCACACGAAAACACCACAAGAAACAAAACACTACACGACATAACAACTACAAAAACAGGCATCATTTTACGACTAATAAAAACACAATATAGTAGTGACATAGAACTAGAAAAACACCCCTCTTATATGCTAGGCATTATGGATTTTAAACCTGAAAACAAATTGTTAACAGATTTTTATTAACCCTTAAAAACATCTAAAACACCACTTACGTCTTTGTAGAGTGTTACTGCTCGAAAAACATACTTCTTAATATTTATTGAAAAATATGGTGGTTACATAAATAATATAATGTATCCATAGATTATTAATATTAAGCTTGGAATAAATACTGTCGCCCAAATTTTTTTGTCTACACTAAATATTTTGTAACCATCCAATATTCCGATTGGTATCAAATTAAAAATTGCTATAAACGCGTTGATGTACCCTACAAACATAAATACTGCTGCTAAATGAATTGGCAGACCTATTATTGGTAAAATATGTGCTATTGCAAAGGAAATCGGCGAAAATATAATGTTTGTAATTGGCCCTGCAATAGAAATTTCTAGTATACTTTTCTTATTTGTTGTGCCTCTTATCATCATTGCCCCTGGTCCTATGTATTTAAATGGTAAGAACACTGAGGCAAATGTTAATAGCGTCCCCCATAGGGTTAAGCGGAATTCTGCCCATAATCCATGTTTTTGTGCTGTAATTTTGTGTGCGATTTCATGGGCTAAAAATGATGCCATCATGCAAACAGCAAAAATAGCCATCATACCTATTGTCCAGCCAGAATAAATGCCTATTGAGACGCCAATGCCGATTACAAGTAGGGCTGCAATTCCAATATGTTTTAGTTCTTTTGGACTTGAGTAAATATTTTGGCGTTTTTTGGTTGATTGTTGTGGGTTAAAGTTAAAGTTGTATGTATAGTTGTTATTTGTTTGTGTTTTTGTTGTATTTGTGGTATATTGTTGTTGTGTGCGTGCGATGTTGATTTGTGGACACGTGTGGTTTTCTGGTAGGCGATGTTGGCTACAGAATTGTCCGCCACAGTAATGGCAGGTATGGGGTATGGTGACTTCGATTCCACATATTTGACAGTTCATTGTTTTCCCTATAGTTGAATTTGTGTTTTAATGATTTAATATTTTTCCCCAAGTTTAGCGTATTTGTTTTGGTGTGTCTTGGTTTTGTTGTTGTGTTTGCTAAATGCTTAAAGCTTGCAAGGTTACATTCCTATTTAGTTAATTAATTTGGGGTTAAACTTTGCGGGCTTTCAGTTTTGTTCATGTTTCCGATTTGCATTTGGGCTATTCCCAGTATGGGCTTGAGGTGCGTCGGCAGGATTTTGATGACGCTTTTGCTGAACTTGTGGATAGGACGCTTGTGCTTAAGCCTGATTTTATGATTATTGCAGGTGATTTATTTCATCAGCCTAGACCTTCAAATGTTACTCTTGAGCATGCTATTCGTAGTTTTAAGCGTTTAAAAGATGCAAAGATTCCTGTGCTAACAGTTGATGGTTCTCATGATTCTGCGCCTAATACTATTACTGGGACGATTCTTTATCCACTTGATAGTGCTGGTTTAATTTTTTATCTTCCACGTCATGAGGGTGCTTGTTGGATTAAGTCCGATTGTTGTTATGTTTATGGCATACCAAATTTCCATAGTCGCCATAAGACTATGGAGGCTTTGCCCAAGTTTATGATGGAAAAACCGCCAAAACCTATGAAAGATGTTTGTAATATTTTTGTTTTACATGGAACGGTGGATTTGCCTAGTAAACCTCCTTATATTGAGGCTGACTTAATATCTGATGCGTTACCGTCAGGGTTTGATTATTATGCGGCTGGGCATTTGCATGAGCGGTTTAGTGCTAAATTTAAAGATGGTTCTCTAGTTTATAGCGGCTGTACTGAGACTGGTGGTTATGATGAGGCTAGGTATCCTAAGGGGTTTAGTTATGTGCAGGTAAATGAAGAGGGTGTTTTTCATGTTGAACAAATGGAACTTTCTTTGTCGCGTCAGTTTATTGTTTTAGATGAAGTTGATTTCTCTGGTATGTCTCCTGTTAAGATAACAGAGTTGGCGTCTCAGATGGTTAAAGATGTTGATGTGGCTGGTGTTGTGGTTGTTCCTGTGTTGAGGGGTACTTTGCCTGCGGAGGCGTGTCGTACGGAAATTGATATATCTCAAATTTGTGCAGCTGGTGAAAAAGCTTTGTTGGTTCATCCAGTGGTGTTGCTTAAGGAGTCTGCGGTTTTAGATGAGGTGGTGCAGAATATTTTTGAGGATAATTTTAAGGATTTGCGAACAAAGTCTTTTGAGTATTTTATGCAGATTTTTGGTGAACGGTATAGTGCGAAGGAGGCTGATAGGTTTGCGCGGTTGGCATTGGCTTTGATTGAGCCCTTGGTTTGTAAGCGGGATGATAAGGTTAAGTCGATTGTTGAGGAGGAATTGTCAAAGTGAAAATTGAAGTTGTTCAGTTGGAAAATATTCGTAGTCATGTAAAGTCGACTGTACCTTTTACAAGTGGGTTTAATTGTGTTGTAGGCGGAGTGGGTTGTGGAAAATCTAGTGTTATGTATGCGGTTGATTTTGCGTTATTTGGCGGTTCTGTTACTAGAGGTTTTGACTATTTGCTTCGCGAGGGTGCTGATGCTGGCAAGGTATCTGTGCAGTTTTCTCAGAATGGTAAAACTTACAAGATAATTCGTGGTTTGCATCGCAGAGGAGGCGGTAAAAGTATACTTCAGAATTCTGATGAGCTTTGCTTGTATGAGGAAGATACGTTACTTGCTAGTGTTAAAAATGATGCTGTGGCAGAGCAGATTAAGGCTATAACGGGTTTGGATCGTGATCTTTATCGTGAGATTGTTTGGTTTCGTCAGGAACATCTTAAAGAGTTGCTTGACGTAGCACCTCGTGATAGGCAAAGGCGTCTTGATGAGTTGTTTGGCGTTTCGGATTATGATGTGGCATGGAATAATATAGCTACATATCGACGTGATTATGAAATTGAAAAAAATGTTTACCTAAAAGATTCTGATGTCAATAATATCGAAGCCTTAAGTAATGATTATAATCGTGTTAGCGAAGATTTTACTCTCTTAGAGATTGATCTTGAATCTTTAACTGAAAAATTAGCTACTGCGAAACGTAATCTTGAAGCGGCTGAGCAGAAACTTAAACTGCTTGAAGAAAAAAAACTTAAAGTTGAAGAGCTTAAACGTAAAGAGACACAGATGCATACAAGTTTACAAAGCAGCACTAATAATGTTGCTTCTCTTAATCAAAGAGTTGAAGATAAAAAAATTCTTATTGATAATTTGTGCCAACGACAACTTTCTATGAACTCTCAAAAAAGCTTACTTTTAGCTAAATTGGAACAAACTGGACTGCCCATAGATCAACCGTTTGATCAATTAGGGTCTTTTTTAGCATCTTTTGATGATAAAATTAGTAGTTTACGTGGGGAGCAGGAGGTTGCATCTAAGGGCATTCAAACAGACCAAAAAAGAATTAGTCAACTATCTCAAGAAGATAAATGTCCTCTATGCGTTCAGTCTTTGACTGGTCAATATAAGACGGATCTTCTTTTGCGTATTGAACAAGAAAATGCTGAACGCCAAAAAATTATTAATCGATTGCGTCTTGAAATCGCTGATTTACAGAAGGCAAAAACTATCGCTTCCGAAGCCTACTCCGGTTTACAAATGTGTTTAACTCGTGAAACTGACCTTGCTGCTCGTGTTAGTGAAGAAGAAGGCAATCTTGCAAAACTAATTATCGAACTTGAAACTCAACAGAAACTAGTAATTGACCAGCAAAATCAACATTTAATGCTTCAAAACGAGATTGCTACTTTTGATTTATCTGACTTAGATGCAGCACGTGTCTTCCGGGAGCAGACATTTAAACAGTATTATGTTTTAGATTCTGATTTACGTGTTAAAGTGAATCGCAAGTCTGATCTTTTACGACGTATTGATGAGATTAAATTGCGCATTGATACTGCTCAAGAGAAGGTTGAAAAAGTTGAAAAACTTGAGCGCATAATCGAGGTACTTGACGCCATTAGAGATGCATATCGTAGCATTCAACCTAAGCTTCGTGTAGAATTTGTTAAGGCGCTACGTAATTTTATACAGCAAGTTCTTGATGGCCTAGTTGGAGGCGAGACCCCCTTGCTAAATATAATAATTGATGAGACCTATACGCCTTATGTAAAAAGTGATCTTGGTATAACTCGTGAAGTAGGTAACCTTTCTGGGGGGGAGCGTACTTTGTTGGCATTTGCTTACAGATTAGGCTTGGGACAGTTAATTATGCAGTCAAAGGTTGGACATGGTTTGAGTCTTCTAATGCTTGATGAACCTACTGAAAACCTTGGTAGCGAAGATGGAAGCATTGAGCGTTTAGCAGAGGCTATTAGTCGATTCAAAGCTATAGAGCAAATAATCGCAGTAACCCATAGTGAAGTTTTTGCAGACAAAGCTGAGCATGTAATTTCTCTGGAAAAAGAGGCAGGAGTTAGTAAAATTACGCTTGAACGATAATTTTTTGTTTATCTTTAATGTTTGTTTACTGTTGTTTGCTGTAAGTTTTTATTTGTGCATGAATTATTATAGACTAATAGTAGGTATAGATTAGTGTTGAGTGGAAAACCTCTAGTTAGTATAATTAGTGCTGGTATGTCAAAATTTCAGAAGCATGAAGGATTGCTTGCTCGAGAAATTTTTACTTTAGCTATTCAAGAAGCATTTGCACGGTGTCCTCGTTTGGAGCCCAAGCGTGATGTAAAGGCCATGTTTATTGGACATATGGGTGAAGCGTATGAACATCAGGGTCATATGGGTGCTATTCTTGCGGATTGGTCTGGACTACTTGGTATTCCTGCTACTCGCTGTGAGGCTGCTTGTGGCTCATCAGGTGCAGCTTTGCGGACTGGTGTATATGCAGTATTATCTGGACTTGCCGACGTTGTGATAGTTGGAGGCGTTGAAAAAATGACCAATCGTACCACTGCTGAAGTTACAGAATACCTTGCAATGGCTTCTGACTATCCATTTGAGCAGTATCATGGTATTACTTTTCCAGGATTGTTTGCGTTAATGGCTTCTAGACATATGCATGATTATGGTACACAAGAAGAACATTTTGCGATGGCAGCAGTCAAAAATCACTATCATGCAAGCCTTAATCCTAAAGCACATATGCAAAAAGAAATTACCCTTGAAACCGTTATGCAGTCCCGATATGTTGCATGGCCTCTTAAACTATATGATTGCTCCCTTGTTACTGACGGTGCAAGCTGTGTAATTTTAACAAAACCAGAACTTGCCCTTAAATACACCGATAACCCAGTACACATTATTGGTAGTGGACAAGCTAGCGACTCTATTGGATTATACGAACGTAAAACTGTAACTTCATTAACATCAACAAAAACCGCTGCAAAAACTGCCTATGAAATGGCGCAGCTCTCACCTATAGACGTCGATCTTGCCGAAGTTCATGACTGCTTTACCAGTGCTGAGCTTATTGCATATGAAGACTTAGGTTTCTGCAAACCAGGCGAGAGTGGCAAATTACTAGAAGACAACCAGACACGCCTTGGTGGCCGTATCCCGGTCAATACAAGTGGCGGTTTAAAAGCTAAAGGTCACCCTGTTGGCGCAACAGGTACCGCACAAGCATACGAAATGTACCTACAACTTACCGGCCAAGCTGAACGATGCCAAGTTAAAGATGCAAAAATTGGATTAACCCACAACGTTGGCGGCTCAGGTGCAACTGCCGTTGTTCACATATATAGGAGCACACAATAATGAACATTCAAGAACCTTTCAGTATTGAACAATTCTATAAACTTATCTCACAAGACAAATTAATGGCTGGCAAATGTTTAAAATGCGGTAAACTTCACCTACCCCCACGCCCATTATGTGATAATTGCTACAATACACAGTTCGAATGGATACCAATTTCAAATAAGGGCAAACTCTTAACCTACACAGTAATTCACATAGCACCCCCACAATTTCACCATTTAGCTCCATACACAATAGGTATCATAGAATTAGACGACAACTTGAAACTTCCAGGCGTAATACAAAACATATCTCACGAGCAACTCAAAATTGGCATGCACCTAACAGTCCATTTTGACTCGTGTAATGAATCACAAACTTGGCCACCATGGCCTAAATACCATCTAAAACCAGTAGACATTATAAATTAAAAAAAGTTTAACTGCCCCTTTTGGTTGGTCACCAAATACCATTCTTTATCTCTTTTTGTAGTTTTAGTGCGTAGGTTTGTGGTTTGGTTAATGTTTAGCTGGTTAAATCGCAAAAAAATCGCGTTTTTAGCGAAGCAAATGTGTTTTGAAAAAGACACATTACTCTTGTAATGATAATTCTTAAATACGTATAAACATGCTTTTTAACATTCAATTAGGAACTGTACTGATTAGCTTGTAACTTTGTTGGAGCAATGTTCCAAACACTTACATGGTATACACTGTAAAAAATACAAGTTATTTTCTTACAATTCCTTAGTGAATACATCATCAGGTTTAGTGAGGCGTAAAGAGATTACTAATAAACGAAAAGGTTCAGTTCAGATACGGTTTGAAATATTAGAGTTCCTTTTCTTTAGTGATAAAACTCAATTGCGTACACATGTTTGGCGTAAAGCAACCGATGTATCATATGATGACTTCTTAAAGCATTTAATTTATTTAAAAGATAAAGGATTTGTTAAAGAAGAATCACAAAACAGGCTTTTATTAACTGCAGAGGGCAGAAAAATCTACATTAACCTTCGTGATTCATTGCCCTCATTACTTTAGGTATTCACCAATGGTGCGTTACCTATATAACTACAGAAAAATATACAGAGATGAAAAATATGAACGAAAAAGAAGAACAACAGCATCCTGTTAAAGCTGCACATGAATTCTTTTCTGAGATAAATAAAGAGTGGAAACGCTTTAAACGTGGTACAATTTTGAGTACTATTGTTTGCTCAATTTTATTGATAGGGTTTATTTCTGGTTATTTACGTATAACACGTTTTCTTGGTTTTGATCTTGTCCTTTTGGTTTTGTTGTTGCCTTTAGCAGGGTTTTTGATTTACACGATTTATCTGACAACGTCTCAATTTAAATTCTTCAAACGGTGGGAAAAACGCATGAAGCGTATCTATAGCTACGAAGAAACCCTGTTTGCAGATGATGACAAAACCAGTGGAAGCGAATAAACGTGCAAATCGTTTTTACTTCAAACAGTCAACATACTTATTGTGTCACGTACAACAGCGGGATACTTCCATATTATTTTATGTTCCACAAAGTGTTATAGGGATATTGTTATGAGTAGGAATACAATAAAGGAACTTGTTCAATTAGAAAATGAGTTATTGGCCCAAATATCATCACAGGATGATAATACACTTGTATTAACTGCTGACTTTTTTGATGAAACCGGTGAGCTTACTGCAAAAGGGTACAATAGCTTAAAAGAGCAAGCACGGTTTATTGATTTTGTTCGCAATGTCAAAATAACTGTCCCAAAAAATTGTACAAATTTTTTTCATAAAAAGTTAAGTTTGTTTGTTGCAAAAGACCTTGTTACTATTCGTAAAGAGGAGAAGCGAATAAAACATCTGTCGCTGCTGTTGATGGGGTTGGGTGTTTTTACTCTTTTGTTTTGTTATCTGTTTAGTATATTTACAATTTTGTATGAAGTGTTGCTTGTCGCAAGTTGGGTTTTTCTTTGGGCTGCGTTTGAAAAGTTTTTCTTTGAATATTCAGGATTAAAACGTCAAAGAGTACACCTTTTACATCTTGTTAACTCTACAAAAACACAATCCTGTTACAATAATGATGATGGTGTTTAATGAAAATGATGTTTTGATATTCTGTTAGTATTTTGTAGTTGATTGTATGTCTGTGTTGTTGTGTTGATTAGGTGTATGGTCGTCTTATTATGATGTATGTTATGTTTAGTTGTTTATGGTCTATCGGCGTTTGTTTTAGGTGTTGTTTGTTGTAGTTGGTGTTGTTAGTGTTTTTTTTTGAAAAATTTAGTTACACCTATGGTGTATACTCTTATTAGATACTGTTTATATTCAATCAGTTTGTGCATAGTGTTATACAATAGACAATTAAGAAAATACAAGTAATAAAAAATAAGGAGATGTGAAATGACGGCAATAATTGAGGCTATTAATCTTAGAAAAACGTATATGATGGGTAAAGTTCCCGTTGAAGCGCTGTGTGGTGTGAGTTTTAGTGTGGAAGCTGGCGACTTTATTTCGATTCTCGGGCCATCGGGCAGTGGTAAATCTACAATGCTTAATCTTATTGGTGCTCTTGATAAGCCAACTTCTGGTACCATGCTTATTGATGGTGTAAATGTCGGCAAACTAAATGATGCACGCCTTTCTGAGCTGCGTTTAAAAATTGGTTTTGTTTTCCAATCTTTTAATCTAATTCCACGTTTATCTGCAAAAGCAAATGTTGAATTGCCAATGTCTGTAGCTGACATGAATAAGGCAAGATGTAGTAAACGTGCAATAAAGTTGCTTGAAATAGTTGGTTTAAAGGAGCGTATGAATCATAAGCCTACTGAACTTAGTGGTGGACAGCAACAGCGTGTTGCTATTGCTCGTGCTTTGGCTAATAATCCGCGGTTTTTATTGCTTGATGAACCAACTGGTAATGTTGACTCTAAAACAGCTCATGAGATAATGAGTTTAGTTCATAGGCTTAACAAGGAAAATGGTGTGAGCATTATTATGGTTACTCATGATCAAGAATTGGCTCGTACCGCAAGAAGAACTATCAAAATGTTTGATGGTGAAATACAATCAGATATGGTGAATTAATATGAAAACGTTTGATATTTTAGGTTACTCTTTTAGTACAATAAGGCTTCGTAAACTTCGTGCTGCTTTAACTACTCTTGGTATTACGATTGGTATTTTGGCTATAGTGGCTATGTTAACTATTACTCAAGGGTTCCAAGTGGCAGTTACTGACGAGTTAAATTCAGGGTTGTCTACTAATTCTTTAATCGTTACACCTGGTAGTAGTCAAGGTGGTTCTGAGGGTGGTGTAACTATTAGTTTAGATGATTCTGGATTTAAGTTGTATCTTAATGACACCTCTGACATACAGAATTTATCTCCAGATATTGATAGTGTTCTTGCAGTAATTTCAAAGGTTGGTATGGTTGAATCAGACTATCTAAACAGTAGTGTACATGTTTACGGTGTTGACTATGAAACATACGCGCGAATTTACAGTACTTTTGATGCTGAATCTGGAACAATTCCAACTAATCCTAAAAATGATACAATTGTAATTGGTAGTAGTGTAAGTGATCCTGATAAAAATGGCACGCAATTTATCGTTCCAGGCGATAGCATAAATTTGGTTTGGCTTAATGTTTCTGCAAGGCCGTTTGAAAATAAAACTTATACCGCCCAAGTTAGTGGTGTTTTGGGCGCTGTTGGAGGGTTTGGTTTTGGTGGACCTTCTGATAGTGGCGTTTATATTCCGTTGTCAACAGCTGAGAGTTTCTTTGGAACAGATGTTTGTGATATGATAATTGTAAAGCTGACAAATAGTGATGAAGACACAATTGCACGTGTTACCGATTTAATCCGCGATCATTTTGGTAATCAAGTCTCGGTAATCTCTTCAACAGCAATAATAAGTTTGTTATCTACGGTTTTTACTACTATCCAACTGTTCCTATTTGGCATTGCAGCAATCTCTTTGCTAGTTGCGGGCATTAGTATTATGAACATTATGATTGTTTCGCTGATTGAGCGTACACGTGAAATTGGTATTCTTAAGGCGTTGGGTATGAAAAGCCGGACAGTACTCATGATCTTTCTTGGAGAATCAGTAATTATCGGTTTTATTGGTGCAATCCTTGGTATAATTGGTGGTTGGATTACAGCTAAAGCTGTAGTTTGGGTACTTGGCTCTGGTCTTATTATTGGTACTGGTGGAGGTGGACTTGCTATTACGCCTGTGTTAACTCCTATAGTTTTATTTGGCTCGTTAGCGTTTGGT
This sequence comes from Candidatus Bathycorpusculum soli, assembly GCA_031277345.1. GTDB lineage: Archaea > Thermoproteota > Bathyarchaeia > Bathyarchaeales > Bathycorpusculaceae > Bathycorpusculum > Bathycorpusculum soli. The sequence goes on along the minus strand of JAITMO010000041.1, from coordinate 11,308 downwards.
GTAGGTATAAGTGTAATCTTTGCATTGTATCCTGCATGGCGTGCTTCTAAACTTAAGCCTGTAGATGCGCTAAGACAAGACTAACCTCTTTCTTTTCTTTTTTCATATTTAGCATGGTTTTACTGGTGATTTTAGGTTGTGCGTCTTTGTAGCTTGAGTGCTGTTGGTTTTTGGTGTTTGTTTAGCGCTGTTTTTTGTTTTATTGTTGTTTAGTCAATCAGTTTGGAGAAGTAATGTATAATAATTTAGCTAAATATTTGTTTAAGTGTGGTATTATGGCTCAAGTGAATTCTTCTACATCTGTGCGGCGTGTTGATGATTGGAAGTCGCGTTTAATTGATTTAACTCGAAGAAATAATCTGCTTTATTTTCATGCGTCTAAGCGTGGAAATGTGTCGGTAACTACACCGGATGCGACGACAGTTTTTAAGGATTTGGTTATACGCAAGAAACGTCTAGAATTTTGGGTGCCTCCTGTAGAAGAGGAAAGTCAAATTGATGAATCGTTTGATGACTCAGTGGTTGTGACTAAGTCTACGGTTGTTGAGCCTAAAAAGCCTCGTTCAAACCAGCTTGTTAGTAAGGGTTTGGACCGTGTGGAGCTTGAGTCTACTCTTAAGAGTTTGCAGAAACGTTCTTTGCTTGATTATCAGGAACGGGGTGTTAGGGTTCTCTATATGGCGTTTGGTCGTTTGAATTGGGTTGATGGTGATACTAAGGAGAATGTGTCCTCTCCTTTGCTTTTGGTGCCTTTAGAGTTGGCGCGGGAAACGGTGCGTAAGCCGTTTGAAATTTTTGTGCCTCCTGTTGAAGAAGAAACTGTTGTAAATCCTGCGTTGCAGGTAAAGTTGAAGACTGAGTTTAAGATTGATTTGCCTTTGTTTCCTGAAGATGTGGAAGTAGATACGCTTGTAAATTATTTTGATGCAGTAGCAAAAGTTGTTGCAGAGTTAGGTTGGACTGTTGACTCTGTTGTGAATGTAGGTTTGTTTTCTTTTCACAAGTTGGTTATTTACAAGGATTTTGAGTCAAATGAGGAGCTTATCACGCAGCATCCTATAGTGCGGGCGATTGTTGGTATAAAGGATGAAAAGCTTGTTCTTGATGGTCTTCCTGATGAGAAGGATGTTGATAAGATTCAGTTGCCTGAGTCAACGTATCAGGCTTTGGATGCTGATAGTAGTCAACGGGTTAGTATTGAGTATGCTTTGCGTGGTCAAAGTTTTGTAATGCAGGGGCCGCCTGGTACTGGTAAGAGTCAGACGATTGCAAATATAATTGCTGAATGTATTGCCCATGGTAAGTCGGTGCTTTTTGTAAGTGACAAAATGGCTGCTCTTGATGTAGTTTATAAGCGTCTTAGCGAGGTAGGGTTGGCTCATTTTTGTTTAGAGCTTCATAGTAGTAAGGCTAACAAGCAGGAGGTTGTTGCTGAGCTTAAGCGTAGTCTTGATGAGACTTTGGTGCCTTGTAAATTGCCTTCGGCACATGAATTTGAGACGATGAAAGCTTATCGCGATAGTTTAAATGGTTATGTTACGGCGTTGCATGAAAAGCGTCCTTATATGCAAAAGAGTGCGTATGATGCTTTGAGTATAATTGCTGGTCTTGAACGTGTTCCGTATGTTGCTGTTGGTTTAACTGATGTTAGTACTCTAACTCCTCAAAAGTTAAGTGAGCTTGAAGGTTTAACTTCTGAGTTAAGTAAAGTTTGGCAAGTGGTTGATGAACCTGATTTTCCCTGGGCGGGTTATCGTGCGAGTCTTTATAATCTTGAAGTTCGCTCTGAGGTGTTAACTTCAATTGAGGTTCTTGCTCATACTGTTGAAGATTTACAGTCAGAGAGCATGAACTTTTCTCGTCAGTTAGGCTTAAGCTCCCCTGTAAGTCTTGATAAAGTAAAATGGTTAATTAATATAGGGTCGCTGTTACATGCAAGTCCTAAACCTGAAGCATCTTGGTTGCTTAATAGAAATGTTGATGCTCTAATAGCTGAGGCAAAAACCTATAGTGAGATGTGTCAATGGATTAAAACTACAAGGTCTAGTTTGTTGGAGCGTTATAATAGATCTGTGTTTAATCTTGCTTTTGATAGGTCTGTTGAATTGCAAAAGAATTTGCTTATTCTTGAAAAGTTGTTTCCAGGAATAAATCTGTTAGAGTCAGATTTTTTGGTTAAGCAGGAAAAGCTTTTGACGTATATTCGAAGTACTCAGCAGGCTATTAAGAAGTGGCGTGAGCAGGCGCATTCTCTTGCAGGTCTTCTTGGTTTATCTATTGATAGTTTGAATTTACAAAATGTCAAGTATCTTTCCAAGTTAGCTTTGTTCTGTTTTGCTGATGTTAAGCCTGAGCCACAATGGTTTGATTCTATAGTTTTCCAACAGGTATATAATACTGTATTAAAAGCAAAAGAACTTTATCAACAGCATAACCTGCTAAAGGAACGTTTAAGCAAGTCTTATACTGTTGGTCTTTATAATCTAAATCTTGATGAGCTTGTCGCTCGTTATAATGGAAGTTATCAGTCTAACTTGTCTCGAATGTTTAGCTCAAACTTCCGTAACGATCAAAAGCAACTCGCTCGTGTTAGTATAAATGGTAAGGTTCCTTCAACCATCTTGGAGGACCTTATTGATGCTCGTAAAGTAAAAACTCTTGGCGCCGAAATCGATGCTCAGGCTGAGACTGTTAAAGGTTTATTGGGTCGTTTCTATCAAGGGTATGATACGGATTTCCTCCGAGTAGAGAAGGCACTTAACATAATTAAAGAAATTAAACTGGCATCAGGCATTAATGTTCCTTCTGAGACTTTTGTAAAATTGGTTACAAGTGCCTCTGGGCCTTCTCCTATGATTAAGCATTTAGGTTATGAACTTGAGGAGTCTATTGTTAAGTGGGAGCAACAGGCTGCAGAGGTTTCTGAGTTGATTCCCGAAAGCTTGCCTTTTTCTAGTGTAGCGTTGGATCAAATTGATTTGCATAGGCTTGAAGAGTGGGTGATTGATGTTGAGAAGCAGTTTGCGCCTTTGAGTATTTTGACAAAAGAGACTCTTTCTACTGCTTTGGTTGTGCCTAAAACCTATAAACATCTTCTTGAGGATCTTGTAAATGTTGAGGCTGTACGTAGAAAGGAGGCTGCTGTAACTGGTGAGAAGTCTCAGCTTCAAATAAAGTTTGGCTCTCGTTTCTGTGAGCTTGAAACGAATTGGACTGAGATTATTTATGTGCTTGAGTGGGTTAAAAAAGTGCAGGGAGTTTTTGGTGATGTTGTTGTTCCTGATGCTTTTGCTCTTCTTGCTGCTACCGGTGTTTCTAATACGCCTTCAGATGTAAAGTTGATTAGGTGTTATGAGACTGCTCTTCAGTCTATTGCTATTTTTGAGTCGCGCTTTGAGAAGGAGCTTAGGTATCAGAATCAGGCTCTTCGTGATTTGCCTCTCTCTGTTGTTTATGAGCGGTTGAAGATTTTGCGTGAGCGGGTTGATGAGTTGCAGATTTGGATTGATTTTAAAGATCTTCGGAACCGGTTTGCGCTTCGTGGGTTAGGTGGTTTCTTTGAGCGACTTGTTGAGCAGAAAACGTCGGATAGTCAATTGATTGATTCTTTTCGTAGGGGTGCTTATCAGGAGTGGATAAATAATCTCTATACAGAGGATTCTCGTTTAGGTCGTTTTCGGCGCGAGAATCATGAGCAGTTAATCGATGACTTTAAGGCTCTTGATAAGAAGTTGATTCGTTTAGCTTCTAGTATGGTTATTGAATCTGCGAATAGTCGAAAGCCTCAGAATATTTTGGTTCAGGCAGGGGATTCTGAAACATCTATTCTTATGAAAGAGGCTGCTAAGAAGCGTAATTTAATGCCTATACGCACTTTATTGCAGAGAATTCCTACGTTGCTGGTTAAATTAAAGCCTTGTATGCTTATGAGTCCTATTAGCGTGAGTCAATTTCTTGCGCCTGAAGCGTCTCATTTTGACATTGTCTTGTTTGATGAGGCTTCTCAAATTGTGCCTGAGGATGCAATTTGTTCCATTTATCGTGGTAAAACTCTTGTTGTTGCAGGTGACAATAAACAGTTGCCTCCTACGAGTTTCTTCCAAAAGTCTATCGTTGATAATATTGATTGGAGTCAAATAAATGATGAAGACTTTGAAGTTTTTGATAGCATACTTGATGAGTGTTTAGGTATTGGTTTGCCTGTGAAAACGTTAAGGTGGCATTATCGTAGTAAGCATGAGGATTTGATTGCTTTCTCTAATAATCAGTTCTATGATGGTAATCTTATTACTTTTCCAGCGGCTAAGGCTAAGCATGATAGTTTGGGTGTAAAGATGGTTTATGTTCAAAATGGTCTTTATGATAGAGGTGGTAATAGAGATAATCAAGTTGAAGCTGAAGAAGTTGCAACTTTGGTGTTTGAGCATTTTACTAATTATCCTAAGAAGACTCTTGGTATAGTTACTTTTAGTGTACCTCAGATGGAGGCTATTGAGGAGGCTATTTATCGACGTTTGCAAGAAAATCCAGAGTTTGACAAATTCTTTAAGGAAGACCGTCTTGAAGGCTTCTTTGTTAAGAATCTTGAGAATGTTCAAGGTGATGAACGTGATGTTATTTTCTTTAGTGTTGGTTATGGTTATGATCATACTGGTCAGATGACTATGAATTTTGGACCTATAAATAAGCCTGGTGGCGAGCGTCGTTTGAATGTTGCTGTAACTCGTGCGCGTGAAAAGGTGGTTATTGTTTCGTCAATAAAGTCTGCTGATATTAGCTCTGATGTGAAAGCTTTAGGTGTTCAGACTTTGCGGAATTATCTTGAGTACGCTGAGAAAGGGCCAGAGCTTTTTAGTGTTGCACTTAACTCGTCTGGAACTTTTGAGTCTTCTCTTGATGAAGATATTGCTTTTGAGATTCAAAAGTTGGGTTATAAGGTTATACCTCAAGTGGGTTGTAGTGGCTACAAAATTGATATAGGTGTTGTTGACCCTGTTACTCCTGGCTGTTATCTTTTAGGTGTTGAATGTGATGGGCCAACTTATTGTTCAAGCAATAGTGCGCGTGATCGTGATCGTCTTCGTGAGCAAGTTCTTAGAGGTTTAGGTTGGCGTGTTCATCGTGTTTGGGCACCTTCTTGGGTTGCACGTCGTGATTCTGAAGTTAAACGATTAAAGGAGGCTCTTGAGCAAGCCCAAAAAGTGCAGTTAGATGAAGAATCTCTTAAGCCATCTGTTGATTTAGGCGAGGAGGAAGAGGCGGGTGTTGTGGAGACTGAGATGCATAAAGTCTCGTTTATGTCCTTAGAAAAAATTGGGGTCTCATACAAGGTTTTTCCTCTTCGGATAGCGTTTAATCCCTATCTTAAAGCGTTCAACAACAAAAATACTTACATTTCAAGGCAGAGTAACGAGTTTCATTATCCTAGTAATAGAGATATTCAAACTCGTTTCCTTGGATCCTTGGTGGAACGGGAAGGGCCTATTCATTTTGATTACGCGGTTGAACGTCTTGCAGATGGTTGGGGCTTACATGCTGTAACGCCAAAAATTACTCATGCTGTTCAGGAGTCTCTTAATGTTTTGCTTAAGGCGCAAAAAGTTACTATTAAAGGTGGCTTTTTATGGGCTCTTCCTTTGAAAGAGGTGCAAATTCGTAAACCAGTCAAGGGTATCCCTGAGACTAAACGTAAATTAGAGTATATTCCTCCTGAAGAAGTAGAGGCTGCCCTGATGCTTATTGTTAAGTATACTTCAGGTATAAGTGATATATCTTTGTTAACTGAAACGGCTAAAATTTTTGGTTTAAGATATTCTGTAGATGCGGTTAAAGAATGCTTTAACGATATCTTAAATCGACTGGTGCGCGACCGAAAACTATCTCTCAAAGATGGCCTTGTAACTTTGGCTTAATTTTTTCTTTTTCTTATTTTTTAAATGGACTATTTGTACTATCTTTTCTATGTTTTCTTTTTTTGTTGATTGATGTTGTGTATTTTGTGGTGGGTGTGGTAATGTGTATATGTTTGTTTGTTTGTTTTATAATAGGTTGTTGCTCTTTGGATTTGGATAGTTATAGTAAAGAGAGTCTTTGGCAGTTGGTTGTGGAGACTGCCCATTCTTCAGTAATGTTTGTTTCTCATAAGGCTTATACAAAGGGGTGTGTGCTTTTAGAGACACCTGATGTAACTCCTCAAGAGCTTGCTCATAGGCTTAATATGTCTCTTGGAGAAGCATTAGTGATTTTAGATGAATTGTCTGTTGAAGCAAAAGAGTCTTAAATAGAGTGAAGAAAAGAATTTGTGAATAGACAGAGTTTATTTGTTTATTCTACTACGTATCTGTATGTTGTGTGTTCGCCGGCGGTTGTGCTTTTTCTTGTGATTTTGAGTACGTCACCTGGTTTTGCACCGATTACTTTAACTGCTGGATCGCCTGATTTTATTTGTGGCATTTGGTATGGTTGTACTTTGTATTGTGTGAGTAGTTGGGTTTTTTCTTTTTCGTTTAGTATTTCGTGAAATGGGACTAGTCCGTGCTCGAATATGTTGAATACTGGAAAAGATTTTGGTAAGAGTTCTACGTTCTTTTTCTTTGCGCCTAGTTTGACTGCGTGTGTGTATCGTCCTTCTGTTATGACGATGGCGCGTTCAAGTTCTTTTTCTTTCATGATTTTGTAGAGTGTGTTCATGGCGGCTATGCCGACGGTGGCTTCGCCTAGAATACACCATACGATGGCACGTTCTTTGTCTTGTGGTATATCTACTATGTATGCGTATGCGCCTTCGTAAGGCTGTTTTTCTATTTGTTTATATTTTCTTAGTCGAATGAGAACTTCTGCTTTTCGTTCTTCAATTGTTAAGACGTTAGTGCTCAAACTGTGAACCCTCAAAGTTAGAATACTTGAATCTTAAACAAAGCTTCTGCCCTTAAACTTTATGGTTTAATTAATGGTAATGGTTAAGGGATGCGGAGAGAAAAAATGTTTAAGCGTATGTTTGGTATGTTACTGTGTGAGGCGTTTAATGTTGAGTGAGTGTTATCCGGTTGTTTGGAATTTGTCTGATCTTTTTTGTGGTGTAAATGATTCTAAAATTAGTCAGGCTATAGTCGAGGCTACTTCTTTGGTGGATGATTTTGAGGCGAGGTATCGTGGTAAAATTTCTGATTTAACTCCTGTAGAGTTGCTTAATTGTTTGGAGGCAGTTGAGAAGTTTAGTCGACAGTTTGGTGATGTTGGTCTTTATTCGAGTTTGGTGTTTGCTGCTGATATGACTTCGCTTGAGGCTCAGGTGTTAAATGATAAAATTGACAAGTTGGGGGTTAGGTTTGGTAAGAGGCTTGCTTTTTATCGTTTAGAGTTAGGTGCTTTATTAAAGTGTAAGCCTGAGTTTATTTGTGATCCTGTTTTGGTTAATTATCGTCATTTTTTGGAGCGAGTCTATAGGCGTGTTGAGCATCAGTTGTCTGAGGTTGAGGAGCAGTTGATTATTGAGAAAGATCAGTTTGGAGTTAATGCTTGGGAGGAGTTGCAGAGTAAGTGGTTAAATACTCGTACTTTTGAGGTTTCAGTTTTAGGTGAGAAAAAACGTCTCAGCTATGGGGAAGCAAATGGTTTATTGAGTCATTTTGATAGGGCTACTCGTGAATCTGCTAATCGCTCCATTTACGGTTTGTTGGGTGAGGATGGTGAGATTTTTTCGTCTGCGCTTCGAAATATTTGTAATGACTGGGTAGCGGTTTCTAAACATCGAAAATACCTGTCTCCTATGGAGTCTAGCTTAATTAACAATGATACTGAGCAGTCGATTATTGATAATTTGCTTGTTAGTATTGAGAGGGGTGTTAAGACTTATCGTCGGTATCTCAAACTTAAAGCCAAGTTTTTGGGTTTGACTTCTTTAGGGAATCATGATATAATTGCGCCTCTGCAGGGTGTGTCGGAGCTTAAATTCACTTTTGATCAGGCTAGAGATTTGATTGTTCGTGCTTACAGTCGGTTTGATTTTGATTATGCTGTGGCGGTTAGGGAAATGTTTGCTAAACGTCGTATTGATGCTGCACCGCGTTTTGGAAAACGAAATGGTGCTTTTTGTGCTAATTATTATAATGGAAAGTCTGCTTATATTCTGCAAAGTTTTAATGGCACTTTAAGTGACGTTTTTACTTTGGCACATGAATTGGGTCATGCAACGCATGATTGGTATATGTCGCGTAGTCAAACGCCTTTAAACGTTAATGTACCCTCTATTGTGGCTGAGACAGCATCTATTTTTGGCGAGTTACTCTTAGCAGATTTGCTTTTAGCTGAGGCAAAATCAGATGTTGAACGTAGAGCAGTATTATGTTTGATTTTAGATGAAGCAGGTATGACGACTTTCCAAGTTACTGCAAGAGTATGGTTTGAACAAGCCCTCTACAATTCAATTGAACAGGACAAGTTTTTGGATTACACAACCATTTGTAACCACTGGACTACCGCCCGAGATCGTATTTTTGGTGATACAGTTATATGGTTTCCCGAAATGGAAGCCGAATGGACCATGAAACCCCACTATTATATGGCAAATTACCGCTTCTACAATTACCCATACGTCTACGCTCAAATGTTTGTATATTCGTTATACGAACGATACTTAACAGAAGGTAAGTTATTTGTGCCAAAATTCAAACAAGCCCTCTCTGCAGGTAGTAGCCTATCACCATTAGAAATTGGACAAACCCTGCAATTAAACCCAAAAACACCCGACTTTTGGAATGGCGGCTTAAAAGTTTTTGAAAACTTTATAAAAGACCTAGAAAAAATAATCTAACCCTTTAACTATTTTTAGTTTGCTATCTGTTATCCTTTGATGGGGCAAGTGTTAATTTATAGGCGCCTCTGGAAACACCATCTCGTTCTTAAAGTGGTGTATAATTGCATTTCAAACCATATTTGAGAATTTTTCGGAGGCTGTCTATAGTAAAAGTGTTTTGGTTCGTAAAATAAGGGTAAACCAGACTCCCAAATTTTTTAGAACAAAGCTGTCTTGCTCTGAGGGTAGATCTTATTTTTTATTGATATTGAGTGAATTGTTTGCTTTTTCTTTAACTCGGAGTTTGTCGGCTTCTGATCTGCTAAGTATTGTAACGGTTATTGTTTTGTCTAATGTGGTTTTGCCATAGTTTACTTTAACTGTTTTTGTTTTAGCATCTGAGTAACAAGCTGTTAATTGCGCTGCGGTTTGAATTGCCTTTTTAGTTTTAGCGCCCTGTAGAATAGTTATTGGTCCTACAATATTTGGTAGTTCAAAATGGTATTCATTTTTATCTTTAAGTGTTTTTAGTGTTTTGTTTTCTGTTTCATTTCGTCCTACTATAATCTTGTTTTTCTCTACTCTGAAATGTCTACCAGATCGTAGTAATGCCACATCAGAGCTTGTTATGTTTTTTTTGTGTTCAAATAGGTCTGATAACTTTTTTGAGTATTCTTCACAAGTTAAAAGACACCCCCCTGCAGGTGAGGGGTACTCTGCGATGCCTAATTCTTTGGCTAATTGAAATTGAGGTTTACGAGAACGCCCCGAAATAGCCAACAATTTGTTTCGGTCAACAAGACCTTTCTTTTCTGCCACAGTTTCCGGTAAAAGTTTTGCTGAAAGTGGTCGCAATAGTTTACCCTTTAATCCTGCAGCGTTTTCAATAGTTCTAAGCGCTGGACCATGCTGAGACATAGGACGCTCCCCTAATACCTCACCTGTAAACAAAAAATCCGCACCAACCTTTTTAGCGTATTTGACTGCTTGTTTTAAAATAAAAATTTTACAATCAATACACGGATTAATATTTTTACCATACCCAAACTTTGGCTTTCTAAGCATACGAATATACTCTTTATCAGCCGAAACAACTTCTAAAGGCACCTTCAAATACTTGATTGCAGCCTCCGCCTCACTTTCCCCAGTTTTTCTGGGAATACCAAACGGAGTTTTCACATTAAACGCAATAACCTCTACACCCTGATTAACAATAAGTTGAGTAGCAAGAATACTATCCAACCCACCCGAAAACAATGAAATAGCCTTAACACGCGACATTGAAAATAAACCCTAAAATGAAAAATAATAACATATCTATAAAAAACACAAAAACACCACCCAAAAAAATGTCAATAAAAACTGGAATATTACACAGTGCTCTTAGACAATAAACAACTCCACGTCACTTTACAGTAAATTACAGTAAGGCTTAAAACGTGAAATACTATATCTATCATCAACAATGGGTTGTTAGCTCAGCACGGATAGAGCGCCAGCCTTCTAAGCTGGAAGTCGAGGGTTCAAATCCCTCACGACCCGTTTTCATATGCGTGAAAAAGTACCATAGTTTGACTTATTTTGCTAATTCTTTTCTTATAATCTGCTTAAGTTGATCTGCAAGTATCGACAATTGATGATTTTTATATTGTTCTTGTGTTTCAGTGATGTTGCCTCTTCTTAAAGCGTCTTTTGATAATAGTTCTTCAGGGTTTTCTCCCCATGCTCTTATGATTTCTCTAAGTTGTTCAATGCGGTTTACTTGTGTTTTTGGTCTGACTGATAGTCCAGCTGCTGCGTAGCTGTTTCTTAGGGTTTTTATGCCTAAGCTTTGTATGTCTGTGTATGTGTTTATTGTATGTTCCATCATGTATTCAACTATTTCAGGATCAATTTTTGCTGTGCTTAGTTGGCTTCGGAAGAATTTTCTTAGACTATGTGTTCTTACACTATACATCCAACTGTTTGGTATTTTTTTTGCAATTTGTGCATTGACTGCTAATGTGTGAACAATTTTTCTTATAGTTTTTTCTGTGACACCGGCTTTGGGACAAAATTATGTGTCTTCTTTGGTTAAGGTTTTTTCATCTTCAGGCGTTAACGTAATGTCTCTGGTATAGATCTTAGCATTGTACTTCTTTAAAAAAGTTAACGTCCTCTCCAAATCAGACCCTCTTATAATTATGACCCCGCATATGAACTTTATATGAGCAATATCCTCCATCAAACCATGCCCATGATACCTATACCCACCCTTATGACTAGCAGTATTCTGACCGTAAAATGTCTGAACAAACCTGTTAATAAAAGTCGAACTAGTCCCTGCCCCACTTACTATTCTTGTAAACACGAAAAACCACCAGTTTACCTTGCATAACCACACTCTTATCTAACCTGCATCCAACCTTATATGCGTCATATACACACATAACTTTATAAAAATAACACAACATAACAATAACAACAAACAACAAACAGGCAGATGAAATAAAACACGAAAAACAAACAAACCCA
>JAITMO010000227.1 GCA_031277345.1 Candidatus Bathycorpusculum soli | reverse complement strand
AGAGGTGTATTGTGGTTTATTTAGGATTGAGTCATGTTACTTATGTTGAGTAATGTGGGTTATAGGGCCTGCTTTATAAATGGCTTTTTTAGTGAAAAGAGACAAAAAATAAGACGTTATATCTGAAAACTATTACTTAAATCGGGAAGATAGGGATTAAGCAATAGTTAATACATGTTAAAAGTTTAATGCCGGATATATGCGGAAATAGGATTTTTGTTTGTTGTTTGTTTGTTATTTTGGGTTGGTTTTGGTTGCTTTGATGAATATTGTTCATAAGGCTTTTATATAGGTGGATGGGTTTTTGGTATATCTAAATAATGTTCAAGGATACGGTAGTAATGATGGAACCAAGTAAAAAACCGTTGAATGTACTAATTAAGCAGTTGCATGGAAACATTGAAGTTGTTTTAAAGAATGGTTGTGACTATAAAGGAAAAATGATAAAGTGTGATGGTCACATGAATATTCTTTTAGAAGGTGCAACAGAATTTAAGGATGCACAAGCCCTCACAAATTATGGCAATGTATTGTTGCGAGGAAATAATGTTCTCTATATTGTGTTAGATGCGAATAAGCACTAAACATCAACTTTTCTAATTTTACCTATAACATAATCGCGAGCAATTTGAAAGTCTAGTTTTACGTCAAATCTACGATTAAAAAATGTTAAAACGTTTTGAATATCTCGGTGTAATAGTTCTATCGTGTTTGGATGATCAGTAGAGACATATTGTGGCCAATCAATGATTAGTATATGCATGTCTGGTTTTAGAATAATGTTATATTCGCTTAAGTCGCCATGTACTATGTTAGCTTTTAGGTATGTTTTTTTGATGTTACGTAGAATTTCTTTTAACACACAGTTTGGATGGGTTATTTTTCGCCATTTAGATAATTCGCCACCCTCAATTATACTCATTGTAATAGTGTGTCTATTATGGAAGATAGGGGCAGGTACAGATACACCGTTTTTGCAGGCTAAATGGAGAGCCTGAAATTCTTTCTTTGCTGCAAGATGTGACTGAAATAACCATGCAGAATTTTCTTTTAAGTAACCACGTTTTCTTCGTGTCTGTCTAAAGCTTATCCGTCCAAGTCTATGAAATTTTACTGCAACAGTCTTCTCTGTAGAGGTTAAAGCAGTATAAACATCAGCCTCCTTACCTACACCAATAGTTTGTCCAAAAGAAGAAATAACACCTGCCCGTACAAGGGCATTAATAGCCAAACAGTCATAACCGGTATAGTTTAAAGCATATCCAACATAAGCGCCTTTATTGTAGTAGGTTAAGCCAAGTTTGTTTAATTTGTTAAGTATAAACTCAATTTTATCTAATGAAAGTTTGGCGTATTTTTGAATTTGCTCTCGTGGTACAAACTCACGCGTATTCATTGCAACCTCAATAATATTTAACACACGAAAGTCTTCACTTGCTAATTGACGAAAAACCTGCACCGCAATATCAGCACTAGACATACTAAATACTAAAACGATTATTCTATTAAAAAGTAACACAAAAAAACAAATCCACACAACATACCACAAAAAACTAATAAAACAAACAACCATCAGCGCAACACATCATGAAAACATGTACTAACTCAACTAAAAGTTGTAGTGTTTTGTTGTGTTTTGGTAAGCCTTATTTGCTATTTGTGTATTGTGTTTGTTATTGTTGGTTATTTATGAGTACAGATGAATTGCGTGTTTCAAAGATTAGGGATGGTACTGTTATTGATCATATTAGTAGCGGATATGCATTGGATGTTGTGCGGATTTTGGGGATTACGGGTAAGGAGCATAGGGTTATGACGATCGCGGTTAATGTTCCTAGCAAGTTGTGGGGTGTTAAAGATATTGTAAAGATTGAGGGGCGTGTTTTGAGTGTTGATGAGGTTAACAGGATTGCTCTTGTTGCGCCGTACGCTTCGATTAATGTTATTAGAGATTTTGTGGTTGTTGAAAAGTTTGTAGTAAAGCCGCCCAGTGTTGTGTCAGGTTTTATACGGTGTGTAAATTCTGTTTGTATAACTAATAGTAATGAGCCTGTGGGTTCCAAGTTTAGTGTTGGCTCGGTGGATCCTTTGGTTTTGAGATGTCATTATTGTGCATGTATTCTTGAGAAGAATGATGTTATGTCTCAGATGAGATAAGTACAAACATTTTCATCTCTACAGTAACATCAATTAATCGAGTGAAAATGGGTTTGGGCAAAAATTATCCTTAAAATTTCCCAAAAACTGTCGTATAATGTGGAATGTGTTGACGTGTATCCTGGATTCCAGTCATACAAAATTATGTTTTATATGATAACATAAATTTTTTAAAATATGTAGCTTATAAGAGTAGTAAGCACTGTTTGTATCAAAGTTATTTTCAAATGGTTGAAAATTAAACACATAGTCATGTATCGCGATACAATACTATAAAATTTCACACACACTTTTTATGAACTATACTTAATTTTCACTCCCCTTCAAACCAGCAAAATAAACGATAAACAACCAACATATGCATCAAACAAGTTTATCTGCCACACCTACAACATAGTGATGTATTTCGGAAATGCATGATGTATAAAGAATGTCCTGTTTGGAGTTGGGCATATGGGCGATAAAAACGTTAAGTTTTTTGAGAATAGACGTATTAGTACTGTTTGGGATGAGAAAAAAGAGGAATGGTACTTTTTGGTGGTTGATGTTGTTGAAGGTATTTTCGGATTAAGATGATACCTATTATGTGTGTTACGCAATAGGTGTTATTTGTGGAAAAGCTGTAAAAAAAGTTTACAACTGAAATAGCTGTAAATTGAGGGTGTGTGTTAAAACATATTGCGCAACTCAGAAAAGTTTGGAGTTTATAGTCGAAGATGTTTAAAATACAAGTTATATCGTATTTGATAATAAATAATTGGTTTACTTAATATTTGAAAAGTTTATTGTTACATGGCAGTTTTTATGCATATTTGGTTGATTAGAATATTTGTTTGATGTATAATGTAAGGTTTAAACTATTGCTAAGAGTATTTAGTAAAAAAGGAAAAAATTTTTTCGATTTTTTTGATTGCGCGAAATAATTGTTTGAATGTTGTTTGGGTTAGGCGTTTGCCTTGGTTTATGGTGGGGCATTCGGGTGTGGCGGT
>JAITMO010000039.1 GCA_031277345.1 Candidatus Bathycorpusculum soli | reverse complement strand
CATTGATGATTGGGTTGTTTTTGTTAAAGTTTTGTTCAAAAAGTGTCATGTTATTGGTAAACTTTGCACAGTTGTTATTGAGCAGGATAGTGATGCTTGGTGTCATTTGGGTTGGTTTGTGCGTCGAACTGGAGTGGTTTTCAAGTGTAACAAAATGGTTAATGTATTTTTAAAATTTTGGCAAGCACTAACCACGTCTGAGGTCTTTGCTTAAATCCAAACAACAGCACTATCTCCCCATAGGTGAAAACTCTATTTTTTGGCTACACAACAAAAAAAAGATACGTCATTTAACTTATGACACTACCTTTTTTCTTTCTATTTTATTACAATTCGACTCTAAGTGCGTAACTCGTGTAATATGATCTCTGCCAACTCTTTTACCCGCTCCCGAACAATACTCCCCGCCTCACGATTACTATCTTGACAAGCTGCACCACGCAGCCCCACAAAATCTACCCCCAAACGTTTAACAACCAACAAATCCCTAACCTGAAGCGAACCAGCCAACGCAACATCTAAACCACAACCGTGTGCAGCATCAACAAATTCTTCAAGTTGACAAAAAGACTGAAAATCAAAAAGATTTTTCCCATCCTTTATGGCTGTATCCAACATAACAACATCTGCTTTTACCGCATACGCAGTATGCACAACAAGATCTGGATCAATAGAATTGACCCTAAAATAATCTCCATAACCCGCTACAACTATTTTAATTTTCGAATCACACATTCTTATTGCACGAACAACACTTTCCAACAGATCTATGGCCTTTTGAGCTGTTTGTACTTCACTAAGACCAATTTTAATGTAATTAACGCCTAAGGACGCTGCACCGTAAGCTGCCAAAGCCATTGAACCTGGTAAATTTGGTGCTTCACCTAACGTGCAACTTAGCTCAACGTCTTTAGGGATGAGTTGTTTTATTTCTTTGATAACCCATGGAAAATTGGCGCCTAATGGGCCTTCTTTAGGGTTTTTTACATCTATTATGTTAGCGCCACCTGCAATGGCTTCTATGGCTTCTTTTGAGTTTTTGGGGCTGATTAATAATTTCACTTTAAGTCTATAGACAACGCAGTTTTTGCAGCTTTAAAGTTTTGCGATAGTACCTGTAGCTTTTTTTATATGTCTGTTTATTTGTTTGTTTTTGAGGGTAATGTTTGAAGTTTGTTCCTGTGATTGATGTTTTAAATGGTGTTGCGGTTCATGCTGTTAAGGGTAATCGGGCAGAGTATCAACCGTTAAAAAGTGTTCTTACTTCTTCTGTTGTTCCTATTGAGATAGCTTCTGTTTTCAAACTTCAGGGTTTTTCTGAATTGTATTTAGCAGATCTTGATGCCATATTGAGAAATGAGTTTAATTTTGGTCTTTATACTGATCTTGCTCGATTGGGATTTAGTTTTATGGTTGATGTTGGTGTGGTTGATCTTGTGGTGGTAAAAAAGCTTCGAGATTGTGGTGTTTCAAAAATTGTTATAGGTACTGAAACTCTTCAAAGTGTGTCTTTTGTCAAAAAAGTGGTTCAGCAAGTAGGTGCTGAGTGTGTGGTTGTTAGTATTGATGTGAAGGATGGTAAAGTCTTAACCCGTTTTGGTTTTGATGGTCCATCTGATGTCTTTGAGCTCCTTTTGGCGTTTTGTGCGGTTGGTGTGTCTGAGTTTATTTTATTGGATTTGTCTCGTGTTGGTAGTGGTATGGGTGTAAATGTTGAGTTGTTGAGAAAAGTTTTAGCTGTATTAAGTGATGGTCGTGTTTATGTTGGTGGGGGTGTTAAGAGTGTTGATGATTTATTAGTTCTCGAGGGGTTGGGTGTTTTGGGGGTTTTGTTTGCTACGGCGTTGCATTCTGGGGAAATTGGTGTTAAAGATTTGGTTGAGGCTGGATTATTATTTTAGTAGACAGATTATGCCACCAAGTTGGTTTAGTCGTATGCCTGTGGGTGATTCTTTGTTTATGATGCGGGTTTTTATTTTTTTGTTTTGGGCAATTTGTATAAGTCTGTTTATGCGGTTTTTTCGTTTATCTCCTGTGAGGTATTTATCTGTTAGTAGTAGGTATTCGGGTTTGGGTTTTCCGGGAATTTCGCGACTATATATGGCATATTCAGCTTCTTCAAGTGAGATCATTACAAGTTTGTCTGTTGTGTTGAGGCGTTTTTCAAGTAGTTCTCGTATGTTTTCGGTTTCTTCAAGTGTGCTATCATTTATGGACTGTTTGAAGTCTTTTAGATTTGTTATGTTGCTAACTTGAGTATGTGTTATTGCATATCCTATAACTTGTTTGAATGCTGCTTTGTTAGCACCTTGTTGTAGCCATTGGTGGTGTTCTTGTATATGGGTTAAAAAATCTTGGCCGTAACTGGTTTTTTGAGGCGAGGCTATTATAACACTTTTTACGCCCTCTTTTAAGCTTGGTCGAAACATGTTAATTATGGCTTCATGAAAACCATAGAGGGCTTTAGTGTTTGAACGTGTGCTTTCAAGACAAATATTGCCTTCATGTTTAGCGACTTGGCTGTAAATTTTCCATACTGCTGCTTGAGTTTGTTCTATACCTACTAGTACTGCAACAGGATAGCCACGTCTATAAGCTTTTGACGACATTTAACAAGTCTATTTCGTCAAGCGTATTTAGTTTATCGGTGTTTTAGTTTCAATTAAACTTGTTGTGTTTTTTTGCTGATGGCAATAGCTTTTTAAAAGGTTTTTTAGTTTATGTATTTGATAGTTTATGTTGAAAGTAGCAAGTAAAAATGAGTTAATTGATACCGTTTGTAAGCATGGGCGTGTTTTGGCTTTGTTTTCTTCTTCTTGGTGTCCGTATTGTCAGCGGTTTGCTAAAATTTTTAATACACATGCTATTAATTGTAAGGTTGATTTGATAGTGCACGTTGACATGGATGACTATGATAGTCCTCTTTGGGGCGACTATAATGTTTCTGCGGTACCGACTTTGATATTTTTTGAAAACGGCGTAATCAAAAGTCGGCTGGATGCAGAATCAAAAATGGGTGTAACAGAAAACAAATTTACTAACTGGATAACAAGCATAAACACTCCAAAATAAACCAGCAACAACATCGTTTTCTCTGGAAAAACACACAAGGTTATAGCATGATGTTAATGGTGAAGGCAAATGTATGAGCGATTACTTGATAAAACCATTAAACTTGATGATATAGCATTACACAAATATTTAGAGCAACAAGCACATGAATGTCTTATCTGTTTTGAAAATCACTTACGCGTTAAGTATCAACTTGTTAGGGAATTGAAATTTCCTTTGGTAGCAATTATGGTTGGGGTTACAAGTATAGCCACAAGGCAAATCATTTGTGTTATGCTTTTTTTGAAAAAAACATTTTTTACAGTTATGCTTCAGATCGGCGACAAACAGGTTTACCCTTTTAGAACGTAATTTGCCTTTGTTATTGCAAAAAACACGAAAATTATGGAAAAACCGTTATTCTTGTGGTAAATGTGGTGGATGGATTCATTACCGAGTTTTAACCTAAATTCTGCAGGGTTTAGTGCACATACATAAAAAGGCTTGATTCATGGATGTGATTTTTCCATGGAAAAACTGTATGTGTATAAAATTAGTTAGAATTTAGGCTGCCAACAAGTACGAGATATT
>JAITMO010000088.1 GCA_031277345.1 Candidatus Bathycorpusculum soli | reverse complement strand
TTCATTGTGGAAGCGAAAATATCGTAAAAAACGGTAAACACTCTAACGGTAAACAGCGTTTAAAATGTAAAAAATGCGTAAAAATATTTCAGGAAGAATACTCAAATCACGGAGCCACACCCCAAACCAAACTATTAATTGTGAAAATGTCCCTAAACGGCAGTGGTATTTGCGACATTTCACGTGTTCTAAACATCAGCACAAATACCACCCTGTCAGTTTTAAAAAAACAAAAAATCTTTAAACGAACATAAATCCGAAATACACAAGTCTCAAACAGCCCCTAAAGATACGTTTTTAGATGGAGTGAGATGTGGGGTAGGGTTTGTTGTAAGAAGGTGCCTTGTTGGTTGTGGCATGTGATAAATCGTGATTCTGGGGAATTTTTGGTGTATGTTTTTGTTTTTAAGAAAGTGTGAGGTGTTGTGAAAATTCTAAAGTTGTTCTCAGGGTTAAAGGTGGAAATTGTTGTGGTGTTTTGTGATGATAATTTTGTTTATCGTGATGTTATTTCGTTGAGTGTTTTGTGTGTGGGTAAGTGGAATATGCAGAGAATTGAGTGTAAGTATTTGATTTTTTGTACTAGGTTTAAGTGGTTGGCTTGTAGGGCTATTTGTTATTCCAAGTTGTTGGAGATGTATAAAGTCATGTTTGGTTTGCTCATAAATGTGTTGGAATTTGGTTGTCAACCATTTTGATACATGACCCAAAATCGTGTGGTTGGGTTTGTTCAGGTATATGTGGTTGATTATTGTCAGGTGTTGTAGGCTGGTTTGTTGGTTGTGAAAGTGTTGATGGAGAATACTTGTAAGTTATAGTGATCTTTTGGCTATTGCTCCAGTTACTTGTTTCAGCCTCGACTAAGCGTGGATCATGAATGCCGATAAGATGATCGCCCATGGTGGGTTCAACCCAGTATCCAGTGAATGCTTTAATTCGAAAGTCCAATTGAGCACCATCGTCATAGCGAGTATCAGAAGATACAATAGTATATTTCGAATCTGACGGACTAACAAAAGAAACTGGGTCTGCATAATTATTATAGTAATGATGATAAAAAGTATGCCAATTATTTTCTTCAAAATGTCCTTTAATTTCAACTCTAATATAAATTACATTCACGACCAAGCGCGTCAGTGTAGGGTGTGAAGGGTTGGTTTTTTATTGTGACCTCTAACAAACAGTTATTTACATTGTATCCTGGTTTTGTTGTGGTTATTTCTGTGTGGGGTCTGTTGTAGTGGTTGGGGGTACATTGTAGGATTTGTCAATAAATTTTACACTAAATTGTGGAACAGACGGTTTAGATATCGTAGATGCTTCTGTAGTGTTGATTATTATTATGAACAGGCTTGTCAGTATTAAGGCAGACAAAAGATATAATGTTACAAGCTTGTTAGTAGAGTTCATAACTAAAAATGTATAACAAATCAATAAAAACTTTGCCACGTTTAGGATATGAGGGTAGATTTTTACTATTAGTAGGTTTTGGTATCTGTTTTTATGGTTGTTTAAATTCACAAAGGTTTTGAAGTGTTTTTGTGGTTGCTGTTTTTATGAATGTTAGTTTGTTGATTTTTAATGTGTTTCTTTTTAAAAAATGAAAGAGGTGTTAGTTGGTTATTGTGTTGGTTTGTGAAACGTTGGGGTTTTTGGGTTTTTAGTGTTTGACATTGCAGATGTTTGGTATGGCTTTTAGTTGCGTTATGATTTCTGGTGTTGTTTTGTGGTGCATTACATAGATGCTTATGGCGTGGCCTGTGTTTATTTGACGGCTATAGTTTGCGCGGATGTTGATGTTGTTTTCAGCGAGGACTTTGTCAATGTTTGCAAATACGCCTGGGACATCTTTGTGATGTATAAAGAGGGTGAAGACTTGTTTTTCTTCTACTGTTATGTTTTCGCTTGCATTGACTGCATTGGTAAAGTCTCCGCCGTTGAGGTAGTTTGATATGACGCGTGCGATTTCTGTGGATGTTTCAATTTGTGCCTCAGCTGTTGATGAACCAAGGTGACTGCTTAATATGACGTTGTCAAGTTCTTTTAGTTGGTCATTGAATGGGTCGCCTTCTGTTTTGGGTTCTTCTTTGTAAACATCTGTGGCGTATCCCTTAATTTTTTTCTCTTTTAAGGCATTGAAAAGTGCTGTTTGATCAATGTTGTTGCCTCGGGAAGTATTTATGATAAATGCTTTTGGTTTCATTTGAGCGAGTTCTTTTTCGCCGATAATTATGTCTTTACCGCCAGTGTGAATACTAAGATAATCAGCATTTTTGATAACTTCTTCTTTGCTTACATATCTAATACCGCTATCTTGGTTAGGATAAATATCATAACCTATAACCTCCATATCAAACCCGCGCTTAGCAATTTGTGCTAATTTTTGACCGATTCGACCACAGCCAATAATGCCTAATGTTTTGTATGCAAGTTCTGTACCCTCAAGCTTCTTTTTTATCCAAATACCCTTCTTTAACGAGTAATGCGCATGAGGCGTATTACGTGAAATACATAACATTAAATTAATTGCTAATTCTGCTACAGCGTTAGTGCTTCCAAAAGGCGCAATTTTTACCACAATGCCATGTTCTGATGCTGCTGTAACGTCAATGTTATCAAAACCGACTCCTGCACGCCCAATAATTTTAAGGTTACCCTTAGCACCTGCCTCTATAACTTCGCGAGTAACTTTTGTGGCACTTCGCACAACTAACGCATCAAACTGTCCTATATCCGCTATTAATCCGTTCAAATCACGCTTTTTCGTATCTGCTTCTATACCCGCCTTCTGAAAAACTTCTATACCTTGTGGCTCTAATCCATCATTTAAGAGTACTTTCATAACAAGAGTCTCCTTAAAGTAATAATAGAAAATATACATGTCAACTAATAAAGTTCTCTAAATAAGAAAGAAAAATCACGACATACGCTTAACCTTTGGCTTACTTACTCTTGTAGATGTAATGTTAAACGTGTTAACCTGCCCACAATACGGACACTTAAGGCGACGATTATTGCCAAACCGCAACGAAGTTAACGTCGCGCCTAGAACCCAATGAAAATTAAACGCTTTTCTGCAATTCGGACAAATTAAACGTGAAGTATAATGTGGACCATAACGTGGTAACAATATAAAGAACACAAAAAAACCAATTACTACAATAGGCGTAAGAACATAGACTAATTCTATTTCCATAAACACTCAATAACACAAACAGCTATATGCTAATTAAATCTTCAGATAAACATACAAATAATCAACTAAAAAAGAAAACAAGAAAAAACTGAAAATTAAAAACACTTTGCGTTTAGTGAATATGTTGTTGCTTGTTACAACTTTTATTTGGGTAAGTTTTTATTTGAGAATGTAAAAATGGTTTACGATGCCTCGATAGCTCAGCCCGGTAGAGCGGCTGCCTTGTAAGCAGCAGGCCGTGGGATCAAGGCCCACTCGAGGCTCCTATAGTATATTATTAGTTTTTAAAATAATTTTTTAGTCTTTTTCTTCTAATTTAGTTTTTTCTTTATCTGGAACTTTATCTGTTAAAAGTTTATATTTTCGCGCATTTGTGTCAACCATATTATGCTCAAAAAGTTTACGCAAGGACTTAAAAACCACTTTAGAGGTTAAACCTGACTTGTCTGTTATCTCCTGCAAAGTCAACTCTTTTCCCTCCGTTTTTAACGTCTTAACGACTACTTCATCATTCTTATTTAACTTCATAATAGCCACTCGCTATCAATACTATTTTAATAGTAACATTAGAACATTTCAATTTTACGGTAAAAAACATATTAACAAAAAGAAAAACACCAAATAAACAACTAAACTAAAAACCAGTAATCACTTCTCAAGTAACCATCACTAAATGAATGACTTTAAAAGCATCCATACACAATAATTATACCTGGCGATTCTTTTTGTCTCGCGAATTTATATTATTCTCACGTATAGGTCAAACAGATTCAAACTTTAATAGCCTACATGATGCTGGAAGATTAGATATCATCCATGAATGCATCATAAGCAGTCTCTTCTTATCTCATGGACTGCGTCGAGACGTTATCTTCCACGCAATTCTAAATGGACCACCTAATCCACCTATTCATATAAAAATCGATGGACAAACACTCTATGACGTACGCACCGACATGAAAACATGGCAAGCAATACTCAAAAAAACTCTAGCAGGCAAACAACACCCAGGTATAACCAAAGACAAAACTAGCTTTGAGGCACTAATAAAAACAAAAACAGAAAATAAAAATTGTAAAATCTACATACTAGAAGAAGACGGACAAAACCTAACCGACATAGATTTTGGCGAACACCCTATATTTATCTTAGGTGACCATGTAGGTATGCCCAAAAAAGCTGAATCATTCGCACTAAGATATGGCGAAAAAATCAGTCTAGGAAAAACCCCTTACCTAGCAAAATCATGCATAACCGTAATCAACTACATCATAGACCAAAAACAAACAAACCTATCTAATAAAATGTTCAAACCCTAAAGGCTCAATAACCCGTTTTTCACCATTAACCATCAAAACCAGTTGTTTCTCCACAGTCGCTCTACCTATAGCAAACAAACTACCACCAACAGCTTCCACAGCCCCTTTCACAATATCCCAATCTTTAGGGCTCACAGTCAAAACAAGTTCATACTCTTCCCCTCCATACAACACCAAATGCTCAACATCCAACCCATTCTGGTCAGCAAACACCACAGCTTCATCAGCAACAGGTAAACAATCAACAACAAACCCCACTCCACTCATATGCATCAACTCAACAAAACTCCACGCTAACCCATCACTACTATCCTGAATTCTCGAAAAGCTTTAATCTACATCATTAAATAAGCGCTAAAAACGTTGTAAATGCCTAAAAAACCTAAATACAACCTTTTTTATGTAGATTAAATATTTAACCTACAAAACTAAAACACATGACCAGCATAACCAAACAACACATCGAAAAACACACATACCTCTACCAATCCACCCCCTACGAGACCAACAAGGA
>JAITMO010000087.1 GCA_031277345.1 Candidatus Bathycorpusculum soli | reverse complement strand
CTCATTTGAAGTAGCAATAACACAACTTGGCGGACACAGCCTATTTTTGGATTGGAGAACCACCAACTTTACAATGGCAGACATCTCCGACGAAATTAACTATTTATCACGTAACGTTGACTGCATCATGGCAAGACTACTACACAATGCAGACTTAAACAAAATAGCAAATACCAGCCGCGTTCCAGTTATCAACGGATGTGACGAAAAATACCATCCCAGTCAAGCTATAGCAGACCTAATTACTGTAAAAGAAAAAAAAGGCACCTTACAAGGAACAAAACTAGTTTACGTAGGCGTACACAACAATGTTGCCAACTCTTTAATTGAAGCCTGTACCAAAACAGGCGTAAAAATCACAACAGTATGCCCCATAGTTAATGAAGCATCACAAGACACAGAACTCTTAAAAGAAGCTAAAAAAACAGGTCTTTGGAAATCCACATTGAACTTGAAAAAAGCAGTTTCAGACACAGATTTCGTATACACAGACACCTGGATAGATATGGAGTTCTTCACCGACCCAAAATATGCTGAAGAAAAAGAAAAACGCATAAAACAAATGATGCCATACCAAATTAATGCGGAATTACTCAAAAACACCAACGCCTACATAATGCACGACATGCCAATTCACAGAGACTATGAAATCACAACCGATGTCATCAAAAACCCAAAAAGTGTAATTTATGAACAAGCAGAAAACAGGCTATACGCAGCCAAAGCAATTCTACTAAAACTAATCAGAACCTAAAAACACATCACTTCAAATACTACTTTAACTGTTTAAAGCCTCATCTATTTTTGACAGAAAAAACAAATATTTTAAAATTTTAACCAAAGCATAAGCATGTCACATAATAACAAATGACATGGTATATGGCGTTACTTTATAGGCTACTTAACAGAATATTTTAGTGGTTCGAAGAGAATGGACTATGCAGTTATTGCAGATGCTTACGGAAAAATTGAGGCAACAACTAAACGTCTTGAAATGACAGACATACTAGTTGATTTATTAAAGAACACGTCTAAAGAATTTATTGCAAAAATTGTCTATCTAACACAGGGTAAACTTTACCCAGATTTTACAGGGGTAGAGATAGGAATAGCAGAGAAACTCGCTATAAAAGCGCTTATTCGTGCCTCGGGAAGAAAAGAAAGTGAAATATTATCAGATCTACAGAAAACAGGTGATCTGGGTCAAGTAGCAGAAAATCAGCTTACTAAAAAAAAGCAGTCCACCTTTTTCTCTAAAACACTTACTGTTGAACATGTATATGAAGCATTGGATAAAATGGCGAAAACCACTGGTTCAGGTGCTGTAGAAACAAAGATGGCTGTTTTTGCAGGTTTGCTTTCAGATGCTTCACCTAAAGAGGCAAAATATCTTATACGCACAGCTACAGGCAATCTGCGGTTAGGTATTGCAGATATGACAGTGTTAGAAGCATTAGCAATTGCCTATGGAGGCGGGAAAGAGGCACGTGAACCAATCGAACGAGCATATAATATTTGTTCAGATCTGGGCAGAGTGTCAAATATTCTTGTTTTTGAAGGTTTGGAGGCAATAAAAAAAATGCAGGTGATGGTTTTTGAGCCCATTAGACCGATGCTTGCAGAAAGACTACCCTCACCAGAAGAAATTTTAGAAAAAAGTGGCGGAAAATGTTTAGTTGAAT
Source organism: Candidatus Bathycorpusculum soli (assembly GCA_031277345.1). Classification (GTDB taxonomy): domain Archaea; phylum Thermoproteota; class Bathyarchaeia; order Bathyarchaeales; family Bathycorpusculaceae; genus Bathycorpusculum; species Bathycorpusculum soli. The sequence goes on along the minus strand of JAITMO010000087.1, from coordinate 15,920 downwards.
ACAAATATGATGGTGAGCGTGTTCAGGCTCACAAACAAGGTGGCAGTATTAAGCTCTACTCAAGGCGGTTGGAAAATATCTCCAGCCAATATCCAGATGTTGTTGAGTTAATTAAAAAGCAGGTAAATGCTCAAGAGGCAATTTTTGAGGCTGAATGTGTTGCAATAGATATGGAAACAGGAGATATGCGACCTTTCCAAGAACTTATGCATCGTCGACGTAAATATGGCATAGAAAATGCAATAGAGCAATATCCAATTTCACTATTTGCTTTTGATTTATTATTTGTTGATGGTAAAGACTTAACGCGTAAACCGTTAACATATAGGCGAGCAGTTTTAGAAAAAACCATAAATAAGAATACACGACTACAAATGACCACACAAAAAGCAGTTAATAATCCAAAAGAATTGGAAGACTTTTTTGAGCAAGCTATAAGTGAAGGCTGTGAAGGATTAATGTGTAAATCTATCACAAATGAGTCTGTGTATCAAGCAGGAAATCGGGGTTGGTTATGGATAAAATACAAGCGAGATTACAAAAACGAAATGACAGATACTTGTGATTTGGTTGTAGTAGGTGCTTTTCATGGTAGAGGTAAACGTGCAGGGGCATATGGAGCATTACTTTTAGCAACGTATAATTCGAAAAAAGATGTGTTTGAAACTGTAACAAAGTGTGGCACAGGCTTTACTGAAAAGAATATAGCTGATTTACACACCATGTTACAAAGTCACGTTATTGTTCGCAAACATTCACGAGTTTTATCAATGATTGAAGCAGATATTTGGTTTGAGCCATTTATTGTTCTTGAAGTTTTAGGTGCAGAGGTTACATTGAGTCCAATTCATATTTGTGCTGTGGATTCTATTCGTAAAAATAGTGGACTTGCAATTCGTTTTCCAAGATTCACAGGAAAATATCGCACAGATAAAAATCCACAAGACGCTACTACTTCAAAAGAAATTATCGAAATGTATCAAAATCAGTTTAAGCAGATCAGTAAATCCTAAAGAAGGCTAAAATTGATAAGTTGCAAATACTATTAGATAGTGAGGGAGTTTTGTGGCGTTAGATCCAGAAAGAATGAAGGTACTTATTGCGTTTAAGAAGCGCTTAGAAACCCAACTTGAAACATTAAACGTTGAAATTAGAGAAGCTCAAATAGCATTAGACATAGTTAACACTATGTTACTGGAAAAGGGCTTTAAACGTGGAGATTTAAAAGAAATTCCGCCACCAAATCTACCAAAAGAAGTAACACTGCCAAAACAGAAGCAACCACACGAAGCTTCAATAAATCCACGACCAACACCTGTAGTAGTATCAGTAACATCGCATGAAAGAGAAAATGTGATTCCGTTAAAAACAATGGATGAAGAATCATTAGCATTAATTTATTTTGATAAAGAAGTTATGCATGTATTACCGGATGAAAGTAAACATTTTAACATCAATACACCACCCTTTCAGAATTTTTTGGTAGAAAAAGTTCTATCTAAAATGAAAGAAAAAGATGTAATGCTTGTACATAATAATCAATTAGAAGCAGATAAAGCGTTTACTTATGAAGTTATTAAGGAAGGAGATTTTATTCGTGAGGTAATAATACATAATGTTGATGATGAGCGATTAAAAGAGTTAAAATCAAGTATCCGTTGGGCTTTAGAAAAAATGTATGATAAAATGAAAAATTAAGATAGTGAATGTTTATCAATTAGAGAGGTTATATTGTTTTTAATACATAACCCAACAAGCCTATCAACTTCTTGACCATTTTTAAAGAGAATTAATGTTGGAATACTGAGAACGTGAAATCTTTCGGCTGTAAAAAGATTTTTGTCGACATCTAATTTACCAACTACAGCCTTTTTAGAGTATTCCGCAGCTATTTCGTCTATTATAGGAGCCAATGCTAGACAGGGGCCACACCAAGTTGCCCAGAAATCAATAAGAACAAGATCATTTGTTTTTATAGTTTCTTCAAAAGTATCATCAGTAACATGTAAAGGTGAGCTCAATTTATAACACTTCTCAAGAGATTTTCGTTTATTGACTAATAAAGGTTTTAGCGTAAACGATTAAAAGATTAGTATTGAAACATTGTTTAAAACTACAAATAAACGTAAAAAAAACAGAACAAATACATCTTAAACTGCACGCCTAATAGATAACGGGAAAAAGTAGCGTAAAAGAAAGAACAGAGTTTTCACGTATAGGGAGATTATTTTGATTTTTACCTTTTCATTAGAGTTTAGAACAGGTTTGGGTAATACTTTTTTGATTTTTAACGTATTTCTTGCACACTACGTGATCTTATGAACCAACTATTTGCAAATCTCCCTAGAGGTGAAAACTCTCAGAAATAAGAGTGTTGTGGTTAGAGTTCGATACTTCCGCGGAGTAGACGGACATCAACTATTTGTCCTGTGTCGGCATATATTCCAATAGCAACTATGTTTATTCCGCCAGAATAGATTGTATCAAGGCGTAATTCTACATACCAATAAGGGTATAGTTTTACTGAGTTATCGCGTATGTGTGGTACAAGTTCAACGACTAAAGGTGGACTTAGAGTTTTAAAGCCTGAGACTTGTTCACCTTCAATAGTTGCAGTTAATGTTGTTACATAGTTTTCAGCTAATGAAACTGCTTCTTCTTTGGTTACAGAAATATCGCTACTACCTACTTCAAATAGGAAGTAACTATCGGTCATAGTGACTAGTATGTTATTTTGAAAAGTCATTTGTAACCCTTTAGATTGATAGTCTATACCATTTTCAGTAAACATCCAAAGCAACTCAGCAGAAGAACCAGATGTAGAAATACGTAATTTCATGTTACCCTCAACTATCGTTGTACTTTGAGTAGATGTTACTTTGCTTAAAAGATTAATCATATCCGTTAAATAGTCATCACCAGAATACTCTTGGTAACCAGATAAAGCAGCATAAGCAGCAACAATAAGATTGTTAGCCTCATGTCTAGTAGATATTGGATAGCTTTCAATCATAACAAGTTCGTATCTAGAAAAATGGCCATTTCTAAAACGAAACAGGGTATTTAGATTGCTAGTCCGACTCTTTAACGAGTAAGATACCTCTTCTTCAGTTACACCTCCAAAATCAGTTCGCCACTGCAGAGTATTACTTAACAAAGTAATAGCATAGCTATTGGTATCAATGTATGCAACATCACGTAAAAAAGAAGCAACTCGACTTGTGCCCATACCCCAAGACATCAACTGTTGATTTTCAGCATAAAGAGCTTGATTAGATTTGGATAATTGACTATTCTGATAAACCTGTAAACCAGAAAAACATGACAAAAACACAATCACAATCAACATTATGCCAAAAATTAAACGTCTCCTCTGAGATAACAACCGATTCTTAGACTCAGCAACATTATGCACATCTTCCACACCCTTAAGAGTACTAACACTAGTCTGACCAAAAGAAGACAATCTATAATGGCCACTATCCGACTTGGAAATCAAATCACCAAGACTCTCAAGGTGATAAGTCAAATTCGGCGACGAAATACCAAGAGCCTCTACCAACTCCATAAAAGTCATAGGCTTAGAATCAAGCATACGAAGAATTTTACGCCTCACCGGATGCTTAAATGAACTAAACATTATCGAATAAATTTCATCGTTAGGCCTATTGGTCATTCTTATCGCCATAAATAGATACACATCAAACTATAAAAATTTCAGCCACTAAAAACAAAACGACCGAAACAACCTGCATTCCCGAAACACATAACTATCCTAAATTCCGCTGAGTTTAGACACTACAATATTTAATGATTCCAACAACAAACGCTGCTGCTTTGTAACCTCACAAAGAACAACAGATCATCATCAAACACCTTACACTTCAAATTCCTCATCAAAAAAAACAACAAACTCCAAACTAATCCTACCATCCAAACACGGTTTTTTTCAAACCAACAAAATCCATCATCTCGTCAAACTCGCATCTCCATAATGCCGTCTGTGACTTTGGGTCAGGCAGTTTAACTCCAGCTTCCACAATCCACCGATAAACTAGTAAGGGTTAGGTGTTGAAAATCTTTGCAAACATACGAAAAGAACCCTTTCCTAACGTGTAAAAGAGCACGCACATTACTTTTTTAGCAACTATTTTCTCACAAACCCACTCATCACCTTCAACAAAACAATAACCACACTCTCCACAGACACAGCAAAATTTACCACGAACAAAACCACCCTTAATAATTTTTTCAGATAAACAATTTTTACAATCCACCATATAAAACAAACCCATTCAAAAATAGACACTCACACCTCACCATAAAATTACCTAAAAATGAACACACTCTCGGTTTTCTTAGTTTTTGTGAGTTATGCGACGAAGCGTGTATCCTAATCCGTGTTGGTGGTAGTTTTTGATTGTTTTGTAAACACATACGTTTGAAATTTTTGGTATTTGGTGGCAATTTCTTGTTGTGTTAATATTACCAGTTGAGGTGTCTGCAAGCAGGAGTATATTGCAACGTTTTCTGAGTTCTAGGTGTTTTTTCTTCGTTCATCATTACGAAGATTTTTGTACGTTCATATGAGTCAGGTTAACTGCGTATTTTTGTTCATAACCATCTTTACGACAACAAGATACAAACAATACTTATTCATAATTTGGCCATAATAATATAATAATAAACGTTAATTTCATGTTTGATGCTAAGGATCAGTTAAAAGAATAACTTGTACTATATCGCGTGTCATCACCATACTTCACATGTTCTTCAACCGTTCGAGTGTTCAACTTAATTCCTAACTGTTCCTAAACATAAACGTTAGCTGATAAAACAACTTTTTTAATTAGACAATATATCTACAAGTATCTGGAGATTAGGTGTTTGACTGATACTTCCATAATGCATATTGGCTTAGACGATACCGATTCAATCAAAAACGGTTGCACCACGTATCTTGCAGCACTTCTAATAGAAAAACTCTTACAAATACCTGTACAATTCATCGACTACCCCGCTCTAATACGCCTTAATCCAAACATACCTTGGAAAACCAGAGGAAACGCTGCTTTATGCCTGCGATTTCAACACCAAACACAATTAACCAATAACATAAAACAATCAGTTCTAAGCATCTGGGAACGACACTCACAAATAAACAACAAAAAAACCAACCCTGGCATCGTATTTTATCAAAATAGAATTATACCAAAAGAATTAACTACATTTTCGCACCAAACAGAAACAGGTATAGTCACCTTAAACCAAGCTGTCAAACTAATCCGTAAAATTGGTGTTGAAGCATTAGGTTACAACAACTGCAGAGGTATAATCGGTGCATTAGCCGCTATAGGTGAAACATTAACTAACGACTACACATACGAACTAATCGCCTATCGCATACCTAAAAACTGGGGTACAAAACGCTTAGTCGACAGAGAATCAATCTTTAACATGGACCAAATATTACAACCATACGTATTCAACAATATAGACAAAGAAAAAAAACGTGTTCTAATCACCCCACGCGGACCCGACCCAATTCTATTTGGCATCCGAGGCGAAACAGCCAACATAGTTAAACAGGCTCTTGAACTTGTTAAACCTTTAGAACCCATAGAGCGCTGGGTAATTTTCAGATCAAACCAAGGTACTGACGCACACTTAACTTGCGTTAACTCAATAAACGAATTGGAACATGGGCGTTCTGTAATTCTAAACGGAATTGTCTCATCAAATCCTAAAATTGTGCCTGTGCGCCACGTAATCTTTAGCATCAAGGATTCTACAGGCGAGATAGACTGCGCCGCGTACGAACCAACTGGTGAATTACGTAGAATCGCTCAGGAGCTTGTCGTTGGTGACTGCATAGAAGCAGCCGGTGCCGTGTGTAAAGCAACTAAGACTAAATCTTTAACAATAAACCTTGAAAAAATCAAGGTTCTGTTCCTCAATCAAAAAATACTACAACAAAATCCTCTCTGCACCACATGTCAAAAACGCCTAAAATCCATGGGTAAACACCAAGGATTCAGATGTGAAAAGTGTAGCAAAAAATTTCCATATCTTAAAAAACAGGACACCATCTTACCCCGAACACTTAAACTTGGACTATACATAACTTCCACCCACTCACAACGTCACTTAACCAAACCAAAACGACGTTTTGGACAGGAAAAACACGGTGAACCTGCTATGTTTGTTGAGGAATGGTGTTCTTATGTCTAATTGTATATTTGTATATTGATGCTTATTCACCGTTGAAATTGTCAGTCGGATAAGGTTTGTTGGTTGTTTCAACGTAGAGGTTGGTTTGGTCTTAATCTGTAGTTATGATGCGTGACACAATAACTAGTTAAGCGTCTAAGTCAGGTTGTTGTGCAGGCTGTTATTTTATTAGTGGTTTGTTTTTGGGTGTGTTGGGTGTTGTGTGTGATTAGGGGTTTGGTGGTTGAGAGTTTGTATTGGTATTTGGGTGTTGCTTTTCGTGAAGATAATAACCGTATGGTGGATGGCATGTGGTTTTAATTTAAATATTATGTGTAAGTTGGTGATTAATTTGTTAAAAGCTGTTTGATATGGGCACTGGTGTTGTTACTGTGCTTAAAAGGTGTTAAGTCTTTGTTGTAATCTGGTAGGGTATTTGGAATAAATCTTTACTGTCTAAAAACAGTTTTTAATGTAGAATCTGACAAGCTTTATTACAAAAAAAGTTTCATGTGTTTGACGTGCACTCTCCAATTGCTTATCTTAAATCTGTGCTATAGAATACATAAATAGTTCTATGAATATATAATTCATGTATATAAAAGGTAAGTTTTATGGCTACATCTATCAAGTCTAAAACTGGTTTTCTATGCATTAAACGTAGGAATTTGATACTTGTTTCTTTCTGATTGTGGTACTGGTTTCTTCTTTGTGTGTTTACATGTTTGTATTTGAATAGCAATGATGAGAGTGTTCATGTTAAAAGTGAAATTGAACTTGTACAAGTTATTGATGATGCAAAAATTGGGTGGTGTTCTGAAGTATTTTAATTGTTGTGTTCCGCTATTCCAAAGGATACTTGCTTTCAAAATCACGCTTTGTACTCAAAAACACTTATAAAACAACCACTACTTTTTGGCTACACAACAAAAAAAGATACGCCATTTAACTTATGACACTACCGATTTATCCGAAACATAATCACATTTCATCAAACTCTACCTCAGCCACTAAAACCTAATTAGATAAAACAAATTTTACCATAACTCGCTTACCTTTAAGTTACATATGTAATTATAGTTTACTTGCCAGAACCATTTTTTTGTTTTTTAAGAAATAGCTGTTACGATATCTTTAGAAATGCCCAGTGCGCGTCCTGTAGCTCGTGTACCTGTACCATCTACAGACATATTTAACACTTGCTTGCGGACTTTTGGCAGACAGGCTTTTATGGGCTTTCTTTCACTCTTTCGCCAAAAACAACTGAAGATCTTGCTTGCGGACTTTTGGCAGACAGTCTTTTATGGGTGTATTGTTCTATAAAATTGTAATGAGCGCATTGGGGTTATTTGCAGTTGTAGACTTGTTTTTTGGTTTTGGTGTGCCCGTTTTTTGAGGTTTTGTCGCTACCACAAAAAGGACAGATTACTTTTACAATCTTTATCATACAAATACTGACCTGAACCATAACAATCAGACATTCACACATTAAAATATTTTATGACATGACCGGTATTTTTTGTGGGATTTCTGTGTTTGGTATTTCTGTGTTGTAGGGGTTGTTTGTGGATGACATTTTATGTCGGCATATTTTGTTCTTAGAGCAGCATATACTTTGTGTTCGTTGTAGTGTTATGTTAGGGTGTTTGAAGCTGAGTATGTGCGAATTGTGTTGTTGGGTTTGGTTGAGAATCTTTGGTTTGTGGTGTGCGTAAGCGTTCTATTGTGTGTTGTTTGTTGGATAGGTTTATGGTGTATTGGAGTGAGGTTTTGTTGTTTGTTTTTGATTTTGGGGTTTCGTTTGCTAATGATTTGGTTGAGTGTGATATTAGGTGTGTTAAGGTGAAGCAGAAGGTGTTGGGTGGTTTTTGTTTGGTGTAGGGTGTGTGTAATTTTGGTAGAGTTGCATCTATTGTTGAGGCGGCTGTTAAGCAGAAAAAATCTGCTTATGCCACTATTGCAGACATCTTGGATGAATCTGTAACTTCTCTATTCCAAAAACCCTCACACGACTGAATAGTTACGCATTTTAAACTATTAGATTTCTCGTAAATCATCTTTTTGTCCTATTTATTGCTGCTGTATGTTAAGTTGTATCGAAGGCTAAAACACTATAGGTTGCGGTATTTATCCGCAATAATTTTAAATTAAAACGCTCCATATTTTATATAATAATTAGGTTTAACTGTATATCAGTGTGTTCTAAAAGATAGATCTAAATATTTGATGCCTATCAAAAATGTTAGTGTTAGTGGAAGCTATGAAGGAAAAACGTTTAATCCTTAGTGTAACAATTACGTTACTTGTTTTACTCATTTTTAGCATATCTTATATCCTTTTATCAACTAACACGTCCATAGCATCAATTATTAATGGTAAAAATAATCAATCTAACATAATTGACAACAGTACCATGTCTACTAATTTAATAGACGTATCTTTTGAGGGCCAAACGTTATTTTGGAATTTTTTTAACTGAGGTAGTTTGTCTTGACTCAAACAATTACACCATAGATAAGTTCAGTGAAGTACAAGATGAAACAGATGGCTTGTCGTCTGGTAGTCCCAAGTCAACGATATATGCTACGTTAAGCAACAAGCAGGTTACATTAAATGTTGTGATGAATATAAGTGAGAGAAAAATTCGATACTACGATTTAACTGTAGAGTCGGGCTCTTTAGACGGGTCGTATTTAAAGAACAATGATTTCTTATCTGTTGGTAAAAAAATGCTTGGCCAGTATAAAGCTGCTTTTGGTACCAGTTATATTGTTATGCCAGAGTATGTTAGAGCAAATTATGTGGATGACTTTATTCGATTAATCCCAACCACTATACAGGCAGAAAAAGTGTCAGTAGACAAAGAAAAAATGTTGCTAACGGTGGACTTTTCCAAGGGGACAGGTAGTCAGGAAAAGTACGCAAAGTTTGTTTGGTGCCAAAAGGTAGATGATTATACCGATCCAGTATTACTGTTTCAGACTGTTTTTGCAAAAACAGGGGTATTAACGTCTTTTATTGATAACATGGGCGTGTATACAGTTGCAACAACAAGAGTTACTTTGTCAGAGCAGGACGCGATTGCTCTCGCACGTTCCTTTATAGATGAGTATGCTATGGCTAATAGTCAAACGGTTAAAACCATAAAAACAGAACTCGCGTATGTTAAGGATTATTACAATGAAAGAGGCTACAGCCATTTGGCTTATCCAAAATGGTCAGTAGAGGCCATATTTAATACATCTAACACAAAGAGTGCCCATGGTGTTTATGGTTATAGTGTTCTTATATGGGCTGATTCTGGCGAAATAGAAAGTCACGGCGCACAAGGAATGCGTTAAGCAGTATTTTGGCGCTATGTAACTTGTGCACTGTGGTCACTTTTTTGTACTCTAATTGTTTTTTAGAAGCAAAAATATGCATATTTATTTTTGTTTGTTTTTTGTTGGAATTTACAATAGTGTTTGTTTAACAATCTGTTAGCAAACATAGTTTTTACATATTTACGCATGTTTAATATCTTTTTGTTCTTAACAATAGCGTTTAAGATAAAAATATTCTCACTAGAACATGTCTTATGTAAAACTATTTTTTTGTCATAGCTTTCGACACGTATTAGGTTGTGTTGGAGGCTGAAACACTTTATGGTTGCTATATTTATGTGTCATAATTCTAAGCTTTAGCTGAGAACTGATTCTACTGTCATGTTTAAAACTACCTCTGAGATGTCGCTAGCATATTCTGCTATACGGCGTATGCTTTCAATAAATAATCTTATGTTGACTGTCTCTTCAAGTTTTGTGTCGTGTGTTAATAGAATGGCTTCTTTTTCAAATTTGTGTGCTTGATCAAGTTTTTCTATAACACTTTCTGCCAAGTTAAAATCTTGTTTAAACAAAGATGCTATAGAGTTCTCAAACATTGTATTAGCTAAAGTGCTTAATTGATTTATTTTTTCTAAAAGATCTGTATTTGTGTATTCTTTTAGAAACAGAGTATTTTCTGCCATTTTTGTAGCGTGATCAGCTGTACGCTCAACTGATTTTGCGATAAGTCGATAACCAATGCATTCTATTTGATTGTTTAATCCAATGTCTTTAACGATTTTTGGATTTGAAACAGCTAACTTTAGAAGCCTTACGACGTATAGTCCAAATCTGTTTACTTCTCTATCTGTTTCTATAACTGATTTAGCACTTTGATAATCTATATTGTTTAATGCTGTTAAAGCTTCTTTTTGCATAGATGATGCTATAATTGACATGCGACTAAGTGCGTTATGTACAGTTAGTTCTGGATAATTAAGTAAAACTTGGAGGGTTAACTCTGTTGGGGTATCGATTACAATTTCTGTTCCAATTAGGTAATTTCTAGCAAAGTGTTTTAAATGGTTGCGAGTTTTTATGCTTAAAATTTTTTGGTTTTGAGCGCGGACGTGTATAACGTTGTAGCCGTTTAAATATGCTGCGATTGTTGTCCGCATTATAGCATCCGGGTTATCGTTAGTGCCTACTTTAATGCATACATCCTCTTTTTTTTCTTTTTTTCCAAATTTTGTTGGTGAAATAGAGAGTGTACCATCTTCTTCTTCTCGTAAAATCATTGCGTTGCCGCGTTTTAAATTATTTCTAGTTGCCCAATTTTTTGGAAGTGACAAAATAAATGTAGCTCCGCCTGTAACTTGCAGTTTTCTTTGCTCCTCATTTAGTTTTCCGACTGTTGTTTTATCTGCCACTTTCAACTCTCACTCTTGCACTTTTATTATATTGATTATATCTATCTATATATATTATAGATTTTATGAAGGTTTGCTATATAACCTTTAACGCTTTCTTTTATGTAAAACTTGAAAGGAGATAAAATATGAACACTAAATATGTAATCACAATAGTTGCAATAGCTATAATCGTATGTGCAATTGTAGCAATCACTTATACACCTGTAGAAATAGTTTCACTAAACGGTGCAGGCGCAAGTTTTCCATTTCCACTTCTTAGCAGTATAATAACCAAATATCAAGACTCTAATTCTTATGTAGAAATAAACTATAACCCATCTGGTAGTGGCGCTGGAATTTCTGCATTAACCGACAAAACAGTTGATTTTGCAGGCTCTGATGCATCCTTATCCATCTCTGAATCAGAAAAGGCACCAAATGTACTTCATATTCCAGAAACCATCGGTTCAATAGCTATTGCTTATAATGTCGAAGGGCTCTCTTCAGGACTTAAATTAACTGGTCAAGTTGTAGCAGACATCTTTGAAGGTAAAATCACCAAATGGAATGACCCTGCTATTGCAAAACTAAACCCTGATGTTATTCTACACTCTGCAACTATAAACGTTATCCGCCGTAGTGACAGCTCTGGGACAACATACATTTTCACTGGTTATCTAAGTGCAGCAAGTTCATCATGGGAAAATAATGTTGGCCAAGCTAAGTCAGTAGAATGGCCTGTTGGTATTGGTGCAAGTGGTAACCAAGGGAGTGCTCAAACTATTAGTAGTACTAAAAACTCTATTGGTTACGTTGAACTTGCATATGCTCTACAGACTGACATGACATTTGCTGCAGTACAAAACCCGTCAGGTAATTTTATTCTACCATCCCTTGACTCCACAACAGTAGCAGCACAAGCAGTTGCTTCATTAGGTCTGCCTGCGGGAAATGAGAACTGGTCAAGTGTTAATCTGCTTAACGCAGACGATGCAACGGCGTACCCAATTGTTGGCTTTAGTTACCTAATGGTCTACAAAGAACTCAATGTTATTGACGAAATGACGCAAGCACGTGCAACTGAGTTGGTTAATTTCCTTTGGTATGTCGTGCATGATGGACAAGATTTAGCTATTGATGTAGACTATGCTTCTTTGCCCTCTAATGTTGTGGATATTAACTCAGCTACTATTAAGTCAATAACTTTTAATGGCCAGCAGGTTTTAACGTAAAGGTGGAAAGGTAAAATAACTTTACCTTCAACAATTTTTTTCATAAATAAACAACTTAGATTTATAGGCGATAATGTTTTTAAAACCATAATTAATAAAAACGTATGATGCTGTGGTGTCAGAGATGAGATTTACAGGCGATAAAGTCTTCAAAGTTCTTGTTGCTGTAATTGCGGCATCAGCATTAGCAATTTTAATCATAACAGGTTATACTTTATCCGTAGGTTCAATGCCTGTATTACAAAAATTTGGTTTAAACTTTTTTTTTGGTCAACAATGGAGTCCTGCTGCAGGTCGAGAAATCTTTGGTTTGTTGCCTTATATTTTAGGTACGCTTGCAACGTCAGGAATTGCGTTATTAATTGGTGTACCTTTAAGCCTTGGCATAGCTATTTTTCTAGTAGAAATGGCTCCGCGCTCTTTACGTGTTCCCATAAGCTATCTTGTGGAGTTACTTGCAGCTGTTCCAAGTGTAATTTATGGTCTTTGGGGTCTTTTTGTTTTTCGTGGTTTTATGGTAACATACATAGAAACTCCGATATCAAAGTATCTTGGGTGGATTCCTATTTTTAGTGGTGAGCCTGGGGGGTTGGATATTTTTACTGCTGGGGCTATTTTGGCGATAATGATTATTCCAACGGTTGCTTCTATTTCAAAGGAAGTAATATCTTCTGTGCCTAATTCTATTCGTGAGGGTGCGTATAGTATTGGTGCAACAAAATGGGAGGTAATTAAGCGTTGGGTTATAAGTTATGGGCGGTCAGGTATTTTTGGTGCTGTAATTCTTGGTTTAGGTAGAGCTGTGGGTGAGACAATGGCTGTTACTATGCTTATTGGTAATGCCACAAGTTTTTCGGCTATGCCTACTTCACTATTCAACCCTGGTCAAACTTTATCATCTTTGATTGCTAGTGGCATTTTGGATGCTTCAAGTCCTTTTGCGTATTCAGCTTACATTGGTGCTGGGTTAGCTCTGTTGTTTATGAGTCTAATAATCAATGTAGGTGCTCATTTCGTTATGACGCGTGTGTTTAAAGTTAAAGGAGGCGCAATTGAATGATAAACAGTTATGGTTTTCGAAAACTTAAAAACCGTTTGTTCTTTGTTCTTTGTGCCGTTTGTGTTGTGATTGCTGTAGTGCCTTTGGCAAGTATATTGTTTGAAGTTGCTATTAGAGGTGCACCACAATTAAGTATAACTTTTCTTACGGCAAATGCTTCTAAAGGTGGTATAGGTCATGCAATACAGGGAACTCTAATAATAGTTGGACTTACAAGCATTATTGGTATCCCTATAGGTATTCTATCTGGTGTATATCTTTCCGAATTTGGAAACAATCGATATACACAAAGTTTACGGACAATTAATAATATGTTAACTCAGTTTCCCTCAATTATAGTTGGCATCACCGCTTATGCTCTAATATTTAATATTCTGGGTAGTTCTAAATGGGCTTTTTCAACACTTACAGGTGCTGTCGCATTATCCTTTATCATGATACCTATTATTACACGAACAACTGAGGAATCCTTAAAACTTGTGCCTAACACTCTGCGAGAAGCTTCATTAGCTCTGGGTGCACATAAATGGCGAACAACACTTAGTGTAGTGCTTCCTACAACAAAAACTGGTCTCATAACAGGTATACTTTTAGCTGTAGCCAGAGTCGCTGGAGAAACAGCACCTCTAATAATGACGATACAGGGAAGTCGCTACTTTTTCCGAGGCCTAAACGGCAGAATAGCAGCACTCCCCTTAGAAATCTGGACAAACTCTCTTCAACCATATCCCGAAGCACAAGCTCAAGGTTGGGGTGCAGCCTTGATTCTAATAATAATTGTATTAACACTAAATATTGCTGTAAGATTAGCAAGCAGGAGAGAATAAAACATGACAACATTAGCACAAGAAAACATTACTACTAAACCAAGTCAGGTATTCCAAGAAATAGATTCTAACGCAAAAATGCAAGCCATTAATGTTGATGCTTGGTTTGGACAAAAACAAATTCTTAAATCAGTAAGCTTAAGCGTGAAGCCTCATACTGTCACTGCTATTATTGGACCATCTGGTTGTGGTAAATCCACTTTTCTGCGGTGCTTTAATCGTATGCACGAATTAGTGCCAAACGCTAAAATGGTTGGTCAAATTCTGCTAGATGGTAAAAATATTTACGACCGGCGTATTGATCCTGTACAAATAAGAAGACGTGTTGGTATGGTTTTCCAGAAACCAAATCCTTTCCCAACAATGAGTATATATGATAACGTTGCGGCAGGTCTAAAGTTGACTGGTGTAAAAACAGGTAAGTCGCTTGATGAAGTTGTAAAGCGCAGTCTTGAACAAGTTACTCTTTGGGATGAAGTTAAGGACGATCTTAAAAAACCTGGTACAAGTATTTCAGGTGGGCAACAACAACGTCTTTGTATTGCACGAGCTATAGCGTTACAGCCTGAAGTGATACTTATGGATGAGCCATGCTCAGCCCTTGACCCTATTGCTACAGCGAAAATTGAAAAACTAGTAATCGAGCTTAAGCAGACTTACGCTGTTGTTATAGTTACTCACAATATGCAGCAGGCATCGCGAGTTTCTGACTATACTGCTTTTATGTATCTAGGTGAGCTTATCGAGTTTGGTGAAACAGGGCAAATTTTTGAAAACCCTAAAAATAGATTAACTGAGAAATATATTACAGGAGAATTTGGTTAACTGCGGAGAGAAAAAAATGAATAGACTTATTGATGTTGTATTAGAAGATCAATCAGTATTACTATCTAGAATGGGTGAATTAACCTATCAAACATTGTCAATTTCAATTAAGGCATATATTGATGGTTCAACTGCTCTAAGCCAGGTCCGAGACATGTCTGATAAACTTATGCTCATGGCTGACAAAGTTGAAGATCGCACATTTGAACTCATTGCTCGTTTCCAGCCAGTTGCTTCAGATTTACGTACCATTAAATCTTACATGAAAATTGGCTACGATTTTGCCCGTTACGGTAGATACGCTCTTGACATTTCCTTTATCAACGACCAAATAAACGGCTTAAAAAACTGTAGCTCTGATTTGAAAACATATATTGAAGAAATGAGTGAAAAAGTTCTTCAAATGGTATCTGTAAGTGTTGACGCTTTACGTAAACTTGATGTTAACTTGGCTAAAACAATATCGCAAACTGAACAGGAAGTAGATCAAATGTATATGGAGCATTTGAAATTGTTTGATGCCGGTCAAGATAGTACTAAGTGTTTACTTTCCAGCGCATTAATGGCACGATATCTTGAACGTGTAGCTGATCACGCTGTGTATGTTTGTGAATCAATTACTTACATTGTAACTGGCGAAAAAATCCGTCTACGTTAACACTCTTCTATCTATTTTTGCACGTCAAACGCACGAACGGTGTTTTTTATAGTATTTGGTCCTTTTTGATGGTTTTTTGTTTTAAATATTTGATTTTTCCATAAAAATAACTATTTTAAATTTCCAATCAAGCTTCGTATTTATAAATGTTATTTCGGATTTAATTTCGTGTGTTTGACGTGCTGTATCCTGAATTCCCGAAAAGCTTTAATCTACATCATTAAATAAGCGCTAAAAACGTTGTAAATGCCTAAAAAACCTAAATACAACCCTTTTTATGTAGATTAAATATTTAACCTACAAAACTAAAACACATGACCAGCATAACCAAACAACACATCGAAAAACACACATACCTCTACCAATCCACCCCCTACGAGACCAACAAGGA
>JAITMO010000063.1 GCA_031277345.1 Candidatus Bathycorpusculum soli | reverse complement strand
GGCGGCTGCAGCGTTTTTAGTTATAGAGAAGACTGAAATTATAAAAACCGAATCGCAGTATTTGGGTATACGTACAAATAATCAAGCTGAATATGAAGCATTAATCATGGGCTTAAAATACGCTCTAAACAATGGGGCAGAAGAAGTAATCTGCTATTTAGATAGTGAGCTTGTAGGGCGCCAAATGACTGGGGAATATCGTGTGAAAAATTCTGAACTACAGAAACTATACCTAAAAGCTCACGCCATACGAGTTCGCTTCAAAAAAGCAGAATTCTACAATGTTGCTAGAACAAACACGTTCATACAAAAAGCCGACACACTAGTAAACAAAACCTTAGATAAACAAATCTAATATCAAAAATTAACAACACTATGTTTACTACAAATATGTCTTCTTAACTTTACAGTTTGAGGTACAAGTCAATTAAATCTTTGTATGGCGGTATTTCTAAAAAGAAAAAATTGAGAGATATCTGTTGAATTGTTGTGCGTTTATGTTTTTTAGGCTAATATGTTGTTGATGCGCCGTTCATGCCTGAGGTGAAGACTATTTTTTTTTATGTTTAGTTTGTCTTTAAGCACTGAATAAAATGGTTCAATTAGGTTTTCGCATGTTGCAACTTTTTTTACAACGACAAGTCAACATTCAGGATGTGCTTTTGCTTATCGGAAACGTCATGTATCTTTTTCTAAGGTTAAACTTGAAGAGTATGGTTTTTTGTATTTATTTTTGGATCCTCGTTTGAAGGGTGTGCAGGAGGATTGGTTGCTTGGTAGGGTGGCTGAGGGGAAGCTTTCTATGGTAGAGTTTAAGGTGAAGCAGCGGTTGGCGGGTGTGTTTGGGTTGTTGTCAGATTTGGATGTTGAACCGCGGGTGGTGTATGGGCAGTATAAGGCGCGTGAAGAGATTGAACAGGCTTTTGATTTTATGAAGAATTATTTGGAGGCTGATTGTACGTGTCTTGGGGATGATGATGCTAGGGGTTTTTGTGGTGGTGTTTTTGGCGTTGCGTTTGTATTTTAAAATTTTGCAACGGTTGCGTGAGCGGGATCTTGTGGGGATGTTGTCGGTTCGGGAGGTTTTGTTTGTGCTTTCTAAGATACGTATGGTTGTTGAAGTTGGTGGTCGTGAGTATTTGTGTGCTTTGCCAAAGAAGGTTGAGGAGGTTTATGATGTGTTTTCTGATTTGGTTGAATTTTCATGAAATTTCATGGGGTAACTTTGAAAAGTTACGGTTAAAAATGGTCGTAACGGTGTCTTTAGAGATTTCTAAAATATACCCAGTAGCACGAGTCCCAGTGCCGTTAACGGTCATTTTTAAGACGTGTTTCATTCACTTCTGGTTTACAGGTTTTGTAGGCACTAGTTTTCTAAAGTTGCGATGTTTACGCTCTTTATTATTAGGTATAACCTTGTTTGTCTGTTTTGTTATTGATCCGTCTTTGATACTTTCGCTGCCACAGAACAAACATTTCACAACTATAGATTTCAAAAACCATAAACAACAACTCTGCTAAAATATTTTATGACATGACCGAGAAACCTGCCATGGTGGGGCTGCCCGGATTTGAACCGGGGTCTATAGCGCCCGAGGCTACAAGCCTGGACCAAACTAGCCGACAGCCCCTTTTTTTATTGCTGATTTTTTATTTATTTGTCTAATTTATGTTGTTGCCTTAGCCTTTAAACTTACCGTGTGAAGATGGAAAAGGAATTGTTTTGTTTATTTTATTGTTGTGTTTGTGGTTTTTGTTGTTTTTCGTGGTATATTCTTGCGATTATGCATAGAGTGGCGGCAGTTATGGCTATGTATAGGGGCCATTGGAATGCTGAGGTGGTGGTTAGGGTTATGTTTACGCCTTCTGTAAAGTATGAGGGTAATGTGACTGTTGTGGTGCCTATTAGTGGGATGTTCATGTTTAGGAGTGTTTGTGCGATGATTATGATTAAGATGATGCATGTGGTGCTGGTTATGACGGAGTATAGGGGTTTTTTCCATGCAAAGTTGAGTAGAGTTTTTGCGTAGGGTTTAGTAGTGTTTATTGAATAGATAAGCATGATTATGCCACTGCATAGAAAGTTTAGTATGCTGCCTATGTTTAGGGCGTATATTAGGGGGATTGTGAATTGGGTGCTAAATATGCCAAAGTTGGTGTTCATAGGGGACACGTTAACTTTTACAGTATTTTCGCCTACAGTTAATTGCCACCAAGGATTGTATACTGAGATTAGTATAACAAGAAGAGTTAAGGTGCCACCTATGATGCCAAACCAATTAATTTTAGATAGATGTAGTTTAGTTAGATGGCATCGATTCGTTGTTAATCACCTAATTGTGTGGGGTGATATTTTGATATCCCCTATTTTTCGTTGTTCCATATGGATTTCTATACCTTGTAATTCTACTGTATAATCTTTAAATACAGTTGTTATACTGTCTTGGCCTTTATGCTCTGTTGCTATATGCGCTATAGCTTGGGTGGAAAAAATACAGGTAACATATAGGTTAAGGGTTTGTTTTGGCGCTAAAGTTACAGGTTCAATAAGAACAGTACCTAATATAAAATGATGGTCAACGCAGATAACATCTGCATCCATAGAGTTTATAGTGAGATTTGTATCAAAGGGATTAGTAAAAGTATAAATTAAATGGACAGTGCGATTTTGAAAAAGAATAGGCTCGCCTTGCAAAATTGGAAGCTGAAGAGACATACCTGCAAAATCAATAGCATCAACCGCTTCAAGGTCTTCAATACCACCGCTAAACAATTGCTCAATACTAGGGGGCATAACTAGGCCAACAAGATTATCATGATACCTTATTGCCTGTATAGATATAGGCATCACAGCTATCAAAATAGAAAGTATTGTAAGAAAAAGCTTGATTTTACTCATTTAGCCAGTTACTTCCATCCAAAGTTACTTCCAACATATAACATATAGGTTATTAAAGATTAGCCAAAACCCCAAAACAACATGTCACTTCTTGCTTTCCCCAACAGCATCATCCAACATAGACACAGTATAAGAAGAAGACAAAACAGCTTTTACCTTATTAGTAATAACAGGACCTAATCCATTAACCATTTTAGACCAATGCTCCACATTCATTAACGCGTTAATAGGTGATTTATACACCTCCAAAATAGCCAAAGCCTTCTCCCTTCCAACACCTGGCAAACTCGCCAAAAAATAAAGCTGCGCATCAGCCAAAGTATCACACTTCTTACACGCATGAACCATAACACTACGTTTATCAACAATCTGCTCCTGCCTAGCTGCCGTATACAAAAAATCAACCGTCTCCTTATACGACCCCGTATTAACAATAGCAATACCATTCTTTGCCAAATTAAACAAAGCACCCCAAACAGCCTGTGGCTGAATACTGCTATACTTATAAATAACAGGCAAATACCCTTCCAAAACAAGCAACGCCTTAGGATAAACATCCTTCATCGTAAAAAGCTGATCAAACAAGTAACGCCTAGTCAAAGTATACACAAAATCACTAACCGTCTTACGCTCCACCACACACTGATCAGATAAAACATAATCCCCCTTATCAAGCAACTGAATTCTAACCACCACACCCCGCTCCCTAAGACCCTTCAAAACCTTTAACGCACTACTAGCCTCACGACTATCAACAACAATCACAGGCTCAATACTCTCTCGCTTATCACCAATAAACGGAACAAGCGACTCCAAACCAGAGGACATAAACAACAACACTACAACAAAAACAACCATACAACCACTTTATTACAATTACGCCCCACCAAACAAAAAACAACAAAACCACACATCAAACAAACAACACAACTACTACGTAACATCAACATTCAAAATGTTTACGCTACAGACAAACGCCAAACTGTAAACTCAGAAAGCCACGCCAAATCTTCAACATTAAAGAACTCACCCACAGACGCATCAAAAAACACCTTACCAGAAGGCGGCAACCCCTCCTCACCAGACCATAAAACAAAAATCAAAAATACACCTGGAAAAACCTCAAACTCAACCGAACTATCACCCAACTCTAACACCTTACCACCATCCAACAACTCAGCAGCCTTAACCAAATCTTGAGGACACATACCAAAAAAATTTACAACACCATCAACCACACGTCAATTAAATGCATTCTCATACGCATAACCACCAGAAAAATCCTTAAAATTAACTAATCTTCCAACTCGAGCATGCCTACCCACAAAAGCATACTTTACTAACAACTCAGTAAGCTGACTAAACATAATTGAATCCTTAACTTTAGGTACAGAAACACTCTGCTGCAAAACATCTAACAACTCACCAGACCGCAAATCCAAACTAAACCCCAAAAAACAAAAAACATCTGTAGAACTATTTACCATGTACCTAAGACCATCAAGAACACTTAGAGACAAATCTAAAAACACCATAGTGCTACGCCCTTAAAAATTCCCAAAAAATAAACTATAGTCTATTTTGCCTTCGACCTGTTTTTTGTTGTTATGGTGACAATTCAAACATGTAACTATTCCAGCAGTATTGATATACGCTGTTTCTTTAGTTTTATCAACATCTTGACTACAAACCAAACATTTAACCACAACCATAGGCTGCTTTTTAAATAGTTGCCGTATATGCTCAAAACACCACGTCAAACGCACGAAATTAAATTCGAAATAATGTTTATAAATACGAAGCTTGATTGGAGATTTAAAATAGTTATTTTTATGGAAAAATCAAATATTTAGAACAAAAAAACCGTTAAAAAGTACCAAATATTACAAAAAGCACCGTTCATGCGTTTGACGTGCTCAAAACACATGTAACAACACAAGTTATACAAGACAAATATGCAATAAAAACTGTTTGATAAATAAGATATAAAAAATTGATTAAAAAAAGGGCTAACCCTTTTTTCAATAGATTTTGGTTTTATATACCTTTTTTGGTGACTTCTTTGACTGCGCCGGCTGCGACTGTTGTGCCCATGTCTCGGATTGCAAATCTGCCTAGTTCTGGGAACTCGCTAAATGATTCGATTGCGATTGGGTGTAGTGGTTCCATGCGTACCCAAGCTGCATCACCTGTTTTTAGGTAGCTTGGATGTTCTTCAGATACTTGTCCGGTTCTTGGGTCAATCTTTTTGATTAGTTCAACGAATTTAACTGCAATTTGTCCTGTGTGGTAGTGTAGTACTGGAGTGTATCCTGCAGCTATTGCAGTTGGGTGGTAGATAATGATGATTTGGCCGATGAATTCTTTTGCCACTGTTGGAGGGTTATCTGCTGGACCTGCGACATCTCCGCGATGGACTTCATTTTTTGCGATGCCTCTAACGCTTATGCCGATGTTATCGCCTGGTTCGGCTACTGGAATTTTTGTGTGGTGCATTTCAATGTCTTTAACTTCAGCTGTTTTGTTGGATGGCATAAAGACAATTTTCATACCTGGCTTGAGGACACCTGTTTCTACTCTACCGACTGGAACTGTGCCTTGTCCGGTAATTGTGTAAACATCTTGTACTGGAATGCGAAGTGGTTTGCCAGTTGGTTTATCTGGAATTTCCAGCAAGTCAAATGCTTCCATCATAGTTGGACCAGTGTACCATGGCATGTTTGGACTTTTTGTTGCTAGGTTGTCGCCCTTCAAACCTGAAACTGGGATAAAGTTAATTTTCTCAATTTTGAATCCGACCATACGGAGCATTCTTGAGATTTCGTTCTTCATTTCTTCATAGCGTTCTTGGCCCCAGTTAACTGTTGAGTCATCCATTTTGTTAATGCCTACAACTAGTTGGCGTATACCTAAGGTGAATGCAAGGAATGCATGTTCACGTGTTTGACCACCAGCACCGATACCTGCTTCAAATTCACCTTTCTTGGCTGAACTGAAGAGGACAGCTGCGTCAGCTTGGCTTGCGCCTGTAATCATGTTCTTAATAAAGTCTCTGTGACCTGGAGCATCGATAACGGTCATGTTGTATTTCTTGGTTGGAAATTGTAAAAATCTAAGATCGATTGTGACACCGCGTTCCCGTTCTTCTTTTAAGTTATCGAGAACCCATGCAAAGTGGAATGAGCCTTTGCCCATTTTTTCTGCTTCTGCTTGGTATGCGTCGATTGTTCTTTGATCAATAACGCCGGCTAGGTATAATAAGTGACCTGTTGTTGTTGATTTGCCGTTGTCAACGTGCCCCATGATGATAATATTTAAGTGGGGTTTATCAGATTTGCTCATACATTAATTCCTCTTAATTGTTATATATGAAATTTGTAAACAAATCCGTCTACCAATTATTAAAGGTTTATGCAATCTCCACAAAATTATCAATGCTATTTAAGAAAACACGGAACTCATCACTTGTATTAAATGCTAAGTTAAGATATTTAAACTAAAGGAGAACAGAATGATACATTAAACATTAAACAAAAATTGTGAGTTACTCCTTTAAAAACGTTAAAAAAGAGAATTATGTGGATATACACTGCGTACGCAGTTTTTTCCATCGTTCATCAGTCATTTGTTGAATCTGATCAAGTATAGACTTATTTTCTGGTTTAAACAAGTGACGGAAGCGCCCTTGACCTTCAAGATATGCTGTAACGGGTTTTTTCCTCTCAGGAGTTATGGCATACATTTTACTAGGTATTGATAGGACACGTTTGCCGTTAATTGCTTCCCAGATAGGAAAAACACATGTTTCGACTGCAAGCTTTGAGTATGCTATTGATTTTGAGGGTTCAGTTCTCCATCCACGTGGGCAAGGTGCAAAGACGTGTAAAAATGCTGGGCCTTCAACTTCTAAACCTTTTTGAACTTTAGTTACTAAATCTTTCCAGTAATAAGGTGTAGCAGTTGCAACATATTCCAGTTCATGTGCCAGAATAATTTCTGTAAGAGGTTTTTTCTTTTCTAATTTACCTGGAATAATATTTCCAGCAGGGGTTGTTGTAGTAGATGCACCTATTGGAGTTCCACCACTTCTTTGAATACCCGTATTCATATAGCCTTCATTATCGTATAACACAAAAAGAAAATCATGACCACGCTCAATAGCACCAGACAACGCTTGGAAACCTATATCATATGTACCACCGTCTCCTGCTATAGCAATAACATCAATATGGTCTTTTTGGATTTTGCCTTTTCTATGCATTGCTTTAATTGCCGCATCTATGCCAGAAGCGTTTGCAGCAACATTTTCAAAAGCAGTATGAAGCCA
>JAITMO010000010.1 GCA_031277345.1 Candidatus Bathycorpusculum soli | reverse complement strand
CTTACAGCGGGTCTTATCCCAAATTATGTCGTTATAAAAAACATGTACAGCAAGTTGGAGTTGAAGGTGTGAATATAAATAAAGGAACGATGATTTTATTACTGTGTGTGGCTTTGCTTGCTATACCAATTGTTTGGTTAGTTAGTCAAGTGGGTGAGTCTGCTCCATTTTTGGTGCCAATTGTTATCCTTGGCAATCTTGTGATTGCAAATGTTATTGTTCGTAAAACCAGTTTGTATGCATCCTATCAGCAACCCTATCAACATAGGTCATTTTATACATTTAAACGAGTACAGCGTACACTTGGTGCAGGTATGCTCACTACAATTGCAATAGGGCTTCTCACAAAGTCGCTTATACAACCTCTGGTGCCAAATTATTTGTGGCGGTTGTTTTTAGTTATCTTTTTTGTTATTGGAGCCATCATTGGAGATACTCTTCAAAGGGCATGGCAAAAAACATGAGTATAATCCGAAATTCCCGAATATTTACCTATACCATAACTGGCGTATTGGCTGAAATTCATGGATATTTTACAATTAAGATCGTTTTACAACTTTACAAAATTTTTATAGCCCAATTATATGGTAGATAATACCCACTGTATATCATGATAACTTATTTGTCAATTACAGACTAAATGTGCAATTAGACACTTTTTATGCCTTGTTTTCCCTATACGGTAGGCAAAAACGGGAATTTAGGATAATATCACAACTTCAGACAAACCAAGGCCGTTATGAGAACGTCAGGTCAAATGGTGATTTGTAGCGGTACGCCTTGTTGAAAGTGAACCAACAGTCTAAAAGCGCAAAAAATAAGTGCGTAATGAAAAAGCATGTTTTTACATTTTATGCTAACTGTTCTGCTTTTATGTATTACATGACTCTTTTCATACGACGGTACATGAATAGCCAGAGAATAAAACCAACAGGCGATACGCCCACAGCAATAGGCCAAGTTATAATGTGTAGTAAAACCATTACAAGTAACATTGGAATAACAAAGACTGTACTAGTGGCACAAAATATTACCATAGCTTTACGTTCACCATATTTTCTCTCTAATTTTATTATAAAACTTTGTGAGAAAAGATCTTTAAACCGTATGGACTCCGAAGCATCAACTGTCTCTTGGGTTTTTGCGAATTCCTCTGCATTAATTTGCATAATCTTTGGCAACATAAATAAACCTGCAACGGCTGATATGCCCCACATAATAAGGCATAAAAGATATTGGTCCAGAGCACCAACCAAAAAAGAAAACGCCATAAAACAAAAAAGCCCACTATACTTATAGAATACGCTATTTTTAGTTTTCATACCACGATATACACAAACAATTGCTACAATTAACATTAAGGCAATCATAAACCCAAATGCCATTGTCGGGGAGATGGTTGTATCAAGATCCATAATGGTTTTGTCACATCATTTCTTTAAGTATATAGCAGTTTAACTTTTAGTTAATTGTATATCTAGCGGTGTGTATTAAGATTGTGGTGTTCAAACTGCCCAACCCCACATCCAAAGAAATTAGAGAAAAAATAATCCAACACAAACAAAACTATGTAAACCAAACAGACATAGCCAAATATCTCATAATCAGCCAAAGCACAGTAACAAAAATATGGAAACTATACAAAACAACAGGCACCACCCAACCAAAACCCCGAACCCAAGGACGAAAACCACTTGTAACACAACAAACAATGAATCAAATCACCCAAAAAATACAACAACAACCCGACATAACCCTAAAAGAACTAGTAACTGAATTCAAACTACCAATCTCCCAAGCAGCCCTTAGCAAACGATTAATAACGCTGGACTATACTTTTTAAAAAAAAAGAGTTTCCATCCAAAAAAAGAGCAAGAAAACCCTCAGTTATAAAAGATCGCCAACTCTGGCGTGAAAACCAACCAAACCTAAATGCAGCAAATCTTGTTTTTCTTGACAAAAGCTCCATAAATCTAGCCTACACACGCCTCTATGGACGAGCTAAATCAAACAAACCAACGAATACACGAAGGCATAAAAGATGTACGCTTTAAAAGACAATCCATAGTGTCCACAATTCGTTTGAATGGTGAAAAAGTCGCTTTTGTTTTTGAGGGCACGTTAAATAAAGAGTTGTTTGCAGAGTATCTAAAAATTTGTCTTGCTCCTACGCTTGGTGCTAAGGATGTTTTGGTGTTGGATAATTCTTCGGGGCATACTTCCAAGTTGGTTAGGGATGTTTTGGGGGAGTTTGGGGTTAAGGTAATGTTTTTGCCTGTGTATTCGCCGGATTTTAATCCTGTAGAGTTGTTGTGGGCGTATGTGAAGAGTGTTTTGCGTAAGCTTAAGGCTAGATCTGAGGAGGCTCTTCTTGATGCTGTTGTTGTGGCTCTTGATTGTGTAACACCTGAACTTGTTGCCGGCTGGTTTAGACATTGTAACTACGCACCACCCATACAGTTAACAAAAAGTTAAACTATTATAGTATTGTAATCGACTTTATTAGTATTGTGTCATAAAATATCAGGTTTGAGGATACTTTGAGCAGGGAAAAAGTTGAAGACATTATTTTGAAAAGGGTAAACGCTACTCACGACGCAGTTAGTAAATGGCACAATCAAGCTTAATTTATAGCTTAGATGTTACACAGTGGCAAAATACGCCTTAGTTAGAGTAAGATGGACTTGACACCAAATGAAAAGTTTCAGAGTTGCTCCATGCAGGAGTATAGAAAGAAACTTTGACTAAGCAATATTAATTTCCTTAGTGCTTAATATGAACTCTCAAAATCACAATAGATATGATTTTGAGGAAAAGAACCAGATGCAAACAGGTCAATCCCACCCCATGCACTCTATAAATAAACAAATTTCATGAAATAGACTTCTGTTGAAGCGCCATGAAAGAACACTGTCAAATACATTTATTCATGGAAAAAACATGACTTACAAATACAAACAAATTGAAATAATATTTTGAATAAAAATTAAAGCTGTTTAGTTAGTTGTAATATTAGTGACTATTGGTCAACACATAACCAAAGCTTTGTGTGTTATACTTTAGACCTCTTTTGTGCAAAAACGGCTACTACTATAAGGACTACTACGACAGCAAGAGATATTGCTACAACAACCCAAAAAATCAGTGAGGGGATTGTGTCACCCGTTATTTCGGAGTTAGTGGGTGTTGGCTGGGTAGTTTCGCTTGGCGTAGGGTTGCTTGGTGTTGTGCTTGGTGAAGGTTTACTTGGTAACCCCCCAGAACTACCACCGCTATCAGAACCACTATATGTATCAGTAACCCGTACACCCTTTGTATAGCCTATATCATAATTGTTATACCCATGAGTAAAAGGAGACGTCCGCGTAACTCCGCTACCTATGAGTGAATTGTATAAGGCATTATCCGTAGAAGCACGATTGTACGCCGCAACAGCCCGATTACTTCTAAACACCACACCATTAGAAACATAAAGATAATTAAGATCCTCATAACTAATACCAACTCCGCCACCATTATTCACTGCTGTATTGCCCGAAATTGTACCACCGGATATACTAAAAGTACCCGGAGGCTCATTAGGAAAATCTGCGTAAGTACTAATGTAAATACCCCACCATCATTTGAAGCGGAATTGCCCGAAATTGCACCACCTGACATACTAAAATAACAATTATAGTTGCCACGCCACCACCAAGACTTGCAGAATTACCCGAAATCACTCCCCCAATTAAATTAAAAG
>JAITMO010000004.1 GCA_031277345.1 Candidatus Bathycorpusculum soli | reverse complement strand
ATCACAATAAACAATACTGACACGAAAACAAACAAACAAAAAGCGCAACTCTTTAAGACACTTATTATGCTCACATGTACCAAAACAATACGCCAATGAAACACCAGTATTATAATCTATTCCACCAAAACCAGACACTGATGAGCCTTATCTGAAACATAATCACATTTCATCAAACTCTACCTCAGCCACTAAAACCTAATTAGATGAAACAATTTTTTACCATAATTCTCTTATCTTTAAGTTACATATGTAGTTATAGTTTACTTGCCAGAACCATTTTTTGTTTTTTAAGAAATAGCTGTTACGATGTCTTTAGAAATGCCTAAAATACGTCCTATGGCGCGTGTACCTGTACCATCTACAGACATTTTTAGTACTTGGCTGCGGGCTTTTGGTAGGTAGGTTTTGTTTGTGGATTGTTCTATTAAGTTGTGATGATTGCTTTGGGGTTATTTGTAGTTGTAGATTTGTTTTTTGGTTTTGTTGTGTTCGTTTTTTGAGGCTTTGGTGCTGCCGCAAAAAGGACAGATTACTTTTACAATCTTTAATATCATACAAATACTGACCTGAACCATAACAATCAGACATTCACACATTAAAATATTTTATGACACGACCGCATCTATACGGTGCCATGAAGTATTTTAAGCGATGACTCGTTAACCAGAAAGACCGTTAATATTCAAAAATACGGCCTACAATACAGCTACACCAAAATTGCCACCAGCTTAACAAGGTCTTAGCTCCTCAAAAAGTAAACACTTCACTTAACTTGGCATTACCTAAACGTGTATTACCTAAAACGAAAAGTTACAGTTAAAATTTATCTATTTTTTCCGGTAACTCACAAATCTGGTGTTTGAAATCACATAAAATATGTCAGATGTTTGCTCTTTGCATAGTTTAGCATGAGCTTACCTTTTAGGTGTCTACTAACCAACCGTTTTTTTCTATTAGTGTTTTTGCTCTTTTTTTGCTATCTTTGTTTAGGATGACTGCATAAGGTAGATCACCGTTTATGATGCCGCCCATGGCTTTTATGTGTTTTATTTCTTCAAGTAATAGTTTGTCGTCAGTTTCGATGACTGTGAGTTCACGAATTTTTACTCTGCCAACTTTAGCTTGCCAGTCTGTTAGAGAGCGTTCTATGTTGTCGGGGAAGGCTTTGCTGGTTGTTTTTTCTAGATATTTTTTTAGTCTCATAGGGGTTATACCGTTGTCGTAGGCTCGGATTATTGATTTAGAGTCTAGTTTGTATATGGAGGCATTGTCGTCGGAAGATATTTTGGTTAAGAACCGACTGAGGTAAATTTCGTGTGCAATGCGGCATTTTAGTCCTGAGATAATTATAGAGTAGTCAGGGAGTACTAATAGTTCGCCTTCATCGTTTCGTACTGTTGCTACTGTTGATGCTTCATATTTGTCGGTCATTCCTAGAATCCAGGCGCCAAGTTTTGTTATGCGAAAGCCTGATATTCCTACGTAAAAATATTCATATGAGTATTTTGTGCGGCGAACATTTTGTGTGTAGGCTATGTCTATCATTCCTAAAGCGGATAGAAATGATAGTATAACCATTATGATTTGTGCTTCACGTTCATCCCACATTGAGTCGTAGCTGCCTACGTGGCTGTAACTGAAACTGTAGCCACCTATGTAATAGTATAATAGGCGTCTGAAGAAGTCGATACAGAAAATTTTTGCATACTTGTTGAAATCTTCAAATTTAATAAAGGTTTCAGTTGGGCAAGTTTTTAACAGTAAAGTTATTGTTTTTCGACATTCGTCCCACTTTATCCATTTTTCTCTGTCATAGGAGGTAACGTTGGTGGCGTAGTGAAGTTCATATATTTTGTTTTCGTGTATGTAGTCGTTAAAGAGTTTTTTAGCAAGTTCATGTGGTGGCATTATTAGTTGGTCGGTTGATTGTTTTCCAGGAGAAACGTTTCCTGTGGTGTCTATGTCTAATAGTTGTGAGTTTGCAGCTAATGCAAATAATAGTGGTGCGACTTTAAAGTCTCGGTTTCTTTTTGCTTCTTTTAGAGCACAAAATGTGCCTTCTCGGTCGCATACTTCTTCAAAACCAATGGTTTCTGAGAGTTTTACCAGTTTTGCCTTGGTTATGTCGTAGGTGCCTTCTTTTACTTTTAATTGTTCACTGCCTGCAAATCGTACTATTGATGCAAAGTCTCCAATTCTGCTCTCCCTGCAAATAACATAATCTGCTTTTGTTGACACATATTTTTCATATTTATACTTCATTGGCTCAACAATTGGTTGTAGTACTTCAAAAATGAAGGATGGCATTTCTCTACCGTTTGGAAATAAGAGTACAGCTTTTGTTTCCGGAATATGCCGGGTTAATAAGTGTAAAAATTTCAGGTATGAATAATCATACTCGTCAAGTATGCTTCTGTTGTATCCACTACCTGTTTTATATTCTACTGAAATATTGTGTTTCTTTGCATATTCAACCGTTGTTGGCAGATACTCTTTTCCACCATACTGCACAAAATACGTGATAAAGTCGCGCTCACAAACATTCAAAGAATTCCAAATATCTAAAATATTTTTCTTATCTGCATAAAAAATTGCTAAGTCTTTTACCATTTCAGGCTTAGCAACAGTCTCTTTAGGCTTAAAAATATGTTTATAAATAGCGATTAATCCGGTTCCTGACGCACAATTAGGTGATACGCTGACTGCGCAATTACTCAGGTAAGCTGTTATGTCAGACAATTTAGTCAATTGTTAAACTGCCTCATCTATAATTTTATAGGGATACCCTTGTTCTGTTAAAAATAATTGCCGATGCATTGAAAACTCTTCTTCACATGTATCACGAGACACAACGGTATAAAAATAAGCCTTATTTTCCCCCTGCTTAGGACGGAGAATTCGCCCCAGTCTTTGAGCCTCCTCCTGCCTGGAACCAAAACTACCACTTACCTCAATAGCCACATTAGCATCAGGTAAATCTATGGCAAAATTTGCAACCTTTGATACAACAAGCAACTTTACTTCCCCGCGCTTAAAACGACCATACAACACCTCTCGTTCCCTATTCTTTGTTTTACCCGTAATAAGCGGTGCATCTAACTGCTTGGCAATACGCTGAAGCTGTTCAAGATAAGTACCTATAACCAAAATATGTGCATCCCCATGTTTCTCAATACGCCTATTCACTATAACCATTTTATCCGGATTCTCAGCTGCAATACGAAACTTTTCACGCTTCTCCGCTATAGCATAAGGCATCTTCAAACCATCCGGCATAGGAACACGCACCTCAAAACATTCCGCCTGGGCAATCCAACCCTGCCCCTCAAGAACCTTCCAACCCACCTCATGACGCTTTGGACCAATAAGCGCAAAAACATCCGGTTCATGCCCATCCTCTCGCACAAGAGTTGCAGTCAACCCAAGACGACGCTTCGCCTGAAGCTCTGCTGTAATGCGAAAAACAGGCGCAGGCAACGTATGCACCTCGTCATAAATAATAAAACCCCAATTACGCTCAGAGAACAACTCAAAATGTTTCTGCTCATCACATCTATTCTTTGCACTAATAATCTGATACGTAGAAATAGTTATCGGCTTAATCTCTTTCTTCTCACTACTATACTCCCCAATAAGTTCGGGATCAATGTTAGTTTTACTTTTTAGCTCACTTATCCACTGTCTTAACGCAGTTATAGATGTTGTAAGAACAAGCGTCTCCGTTTTTAGTTTTGCCATAGCAATAAGACCTACAATAGTTTTACCTGCCCCACAAGGCAAAACTATAACCCCATGATCACCCTTACCACCCGCACGAAAAGCACTAACCGCCGCCAATTGGTAATCTCGCGGCTCAAAAACATCTCCTCTTAAACTAAACTCTAATTGTTCTCCAAGCGAATAACCGGCTAGGTCTTCCGGTGGAAACTGGATATTCATCAAAGCTTGCTTAATATGCCCACGAAATACAGGATCAATCTTTACAATATTATGTTGCGGTGGCTCAACAAAAAACTTGGAAACAGACTTGTCAGCGCAAAGCTGCGTCATAACCATCTCATCATCGGTCTCCAAAAACAACTCCCTCTCCACCTTTACAATACGCACTCTACCATAACGATTACTAATCTGCCTTAACCGCGCAACCACAGTCTCAGATATTGGATATTTGCTATATTTTTCAAGTATTTTTAAAATGTCATCACTTTTAACACCCGCGCTCGCCGCATTCCAAAGGGAAATAGGCGACATTTTATACGTGTGAATGTATTCAGGAGACTTTACTATCTCAGCAAATGATGAGAGTTCATCTCTTGCAGATTCATAGGATTCATTGTTTGTTTCAAGAAGTAGCGTCATGTCACTTTGGACAATCAACGGTTTATACCTATCCAACGTACTCATCTATACGGCACACATCCAATCATTACAAATTTCGGCCTCTATAACCCGGACTAACCTGAACTAGATCCACGTGTATCACTAAACAACAGAGGCTAAATCTCATATTTCAGTTCAAACACCATACATCATAAGATAATTTAAGCCTTACCAACATAATAACTCAAATAAATTTGTGAAGAATAGCATGTATTAAAAGTGAAGAGAGTCAAGTTACCTGCCTAACAAGACTCCTACTATTGTAGTACAATCTGATATTACACCAAAACTTTTGGACCGTATTTTCCAATGGCATTTTTGAACTGTTCAAATCTGCTTTTACACTGTTCTTTTTTATTTTCATCGTTTTCTTCTACTGCAACTTTAGTATCGTTTATGAGTGTAATTAGTTCGTTTTTTGTGTTTCATTTAATTCCTCCATTTGTTTGATTTGAGAAACTAAAACCACGATGTTTACAATGTATGTATTTCCTTTTTCCCTATTCTTTCGCAGGTCTTCTCTAGCTTGTGCTTCATTTGAGCCTCTTAATATGGTTTCAATCGGAAGTTTCTGGCGAATACTCGGCAAAGGCACCTCAAGCACACGCATTTCATATAGTAGTGTATGTAACCTGAATTCCCGAGGTTTTTAACCTACAGAAATGGGTATACCAAAGGCTTTAAACAACTCTTTTTACTGTTCTGACAAAGAACACAAAATACACTAACCACCAACAGACACCAACTTTAACTTTACCAAAAACAAAAACCACCCTCAACAGCAAACACACCACAAAACCCCCAACACACAACACACCATCAACATACAACAACAAAACAAACACAACAAAACACTTAACCTCCACACACTCATCACCATAAACACACAAACTACCCAAACCAAACAACCCTCAAACCCACAAAAACCCTCCTCAACAACACCCTCAACCAATACACACCAAACACCACCTACACACCCACAACACAACCACTAACCAAAACACAAAAACCACCACCCCCCAAAACCCCCTCAACAACCCCCCCCCCCACAAGTCAAACACCACAAAAACTCCACCCCATACCACCCAACAACACCACACCACACAAGTCAAACACACAAAACTCAGTAATAAACATAAAAAACCCATCCCACCCCCAAAACAACCCTCTACAAATCAAACAACACACACATACATACAAAAAAAACTCAACCCCCACCTACCACACAACAAACCCACTAAAAAAAGAAACACCAACCAAAAACCTAACCCTCCAATCAAACAAAACACCCACAACAACATCTTTCCTACTAAAAAAACCCTTACCCACAACAAACACAACATCAATTTCCCCAAACAAAACACAAAAACCTGCTACTATACAATCCAAAATTGAAACATCAAACAAACTACCACTATAACTTGTTTAATAAACAGACAACCAAAACACTTCACCAAACAACACACATAAACTAATTTATGACAGTCACCTCCATCACGATTGTAACCCCATTCACATTCAATTCTTTACTTAGAAAAAGACGAAATAAAAACTATATCTAAAACTATGCATTTAGGTCCTTTGATTTGTTTACACCAGAGTTTGTAGAACTAATTTCCTTGTGCCTCATTTATGCTGTTTAATAATTCGCTTATGTGCTAAGAGGACATATTGTTTGTGTTGTTGGGCCATTTGTTTTCTTAGTCATTCTTGGTAGTACATAGCTGGTTTGTCTTGTGTTGTTAGGTAGCTGGC
>JAITMO010000002.1 GCA_031277345.1 Candidatus Bathycorpusculum soli | reverse complement strand
TGCACAAATATAGGCAAGTTCTTAATCATAAAAAGCGTCTCATCAGCCTTTACCCTACCAACATTACGATAAATATCATAATAAACCTCCAAAAGATTGACGCTACTCATACAAATCTCCACTTTACCTTCCCTTGCCATCTTTAAAATATTTGCAACTATTTCTGCTCCTTGTTCATCACGTAAAAAAGCAATTAACGCACAAGCATCCATAATGTAGAGCATACTTATTATTCAAGATCCTTCTCGGCATGTTTACGCTCTAAAAACCTGTCAACGGACATCTGTGGATAATCAGATAGTGAACCACGTAATTTATTGATGTAGTCAATTTCCTGTACGGGTATGAGATGGATTTCTCCATTGGTTTGTTGTACTTTTACTTTTTCAGTTTTGATTAACTTGGATAAGGCTTTAGGCAGGGTTTTTGTGTTTAGTACAGTTTCAGTCACTACAATCACCTTTAAACAGGGTCTATTTGAGTTTAGCATACTTAACGTCATTATTTATAGTACAACCACTAATCTCAACAGTACTAATGATGCAAATGTAGTGTATATATCTAGCTCTGGAGAGGTTATAAATAAAATGTTGCAGCCCCCTTGCAGCAATATGTGGTGAGTTTGGGTTTATTGTGTTTTTAAAATGGCGGGTCTTTTGTTATGGTGCAATAGTAGTTGATGTTAGCGTTCTGGCAGGGTTGCATTGGTAAAAAATTCCAAGAAATAATTGGTAGATTAAAGTCTAAGCGAGCATTGTTAGGCGTTGATGCTGGAATTTTAATAGCTTTTTTTACTGTTACTATGCTTGTTATTTATCTTGCAACGCCCGTGATCATGTCCACACTGTTTGATGTTATTATTGGTGGCCCTGAAGGTATTTACTCTTATCTTTTAGAGTTGCCTTTGATAGCTGCGCCAGATAGTAGTGGCGGGGGTGGGGGTGGGACTATTGGGCAACAGTTAGGGGTGCCAATGTCTTACGTGTTTGGCATCATGCGCACAATTGCACTTGCAATGTTTGCCATTGTCTTAATCATAGCAGCTATTTGTTATGTGCTTGAGAATTTTAGAATAATGAATGAGGGCACCGCTGCTAACATAATTATGAGCAGCGTCTTTACCTTTATCTTAATTTTTGCCTGCCAACCCATTTACAATGCTGCTGCGGGAGCAATTAATCTCTTTGTGGGTTGGCCCGATGTAGGAGGTTCAGGCTTGCTGCTTTCCTCGGGTAGTATTATAGATGTTATTGTGGGTTATGGGACTGGTGGGGTGGGAACGGTGCCTTTACCCAATCTTGACCCGTTCACAGGATTCTTTTTTAGTGGTATTTTGATTATGCTTGTTGCCTCACTGCTCATGTTAACACTGGTTATGGGTGTAATACGTCTCTTTTTTGTGGGGGTTTTGGCTGCTGTGTTGCCTTTGATTCTTGTTTTAAGGTTGATTCCGCTAACTAAGCATTTTGCAGATACTCTGCTGCAGGATTTGATTGGGTTTATGTTTGCAAGTATTATGGCATCTATTATCTTGCTCTTTGGGTATCAGATTCTTATTACAACGAGTTTAAGTCCGTTGACGCAGATTTTGATTGCAATTATTACGTTGTTTGCTGCTGCGTATATGAGTACGGTGTTTGTGGGTAAGTTTGGTGCGTTGGGGATGTCGGCTGCTAATCTTGTTGGGGGTGCGGTTACTACTGCAACTGGGGCTGCTATGGGTATGGCTGGTGGGGCTCTTTTGGGTGGGGGTGCAGGTATGGCAGGCAGACTTGGCAGCTTAAAGGGAAAGGGGTTGTCTAAGTCTGAGTTATTGGGTCAGGCGGGGGAAGGGTTTGTGTCGGGGGCTACGCCTAGTGCGGTTACTGGTTTTCTTGGTGGTGGCGGTGGTGGCATGATGAGTGGAGGTCGAATGGGCATGAGAACAAGTGGTGGTATGCGTGGTATGGGCGTTACAGTTGCCCGTTCAATGAATATGCAGGCAAGGGCTGCCCAAGACTTTCTTAACAACCGTGCAGGCTCAACCCTAACTGCAGCCTTATACAAAAACTCTACAGGCGACATTCTCCCAACAGCTACCACTGAGGCAAGCGAGCTTTTTATGAGTGATCTTAATAAAAAAACTGCTGAAGAAGTGTATAGTGGTTATGTTGCAAATAATTATCCCGAGCTCGATGAGAACCTTAAGGATCAAAGGGCTGCTGGATTTGAGATTAAACGACATTTGCAGTCTTTGCCCTCTGAGATGGCGTTTAGTAATTGGCAACGCGCCCAAAACCAAGGCAACCTAACCAAAGAAGTACGAGCAACATTTTACCAAAACGCCCGAGATGAAGTGGACACTAACAAAGAAAAAGTTACCAACATACAAAAAGGCCTCTACACCCCCAACCTTGAGGCTCTAGATGCTTCGCCAAGGTTTGCTATTGACACCTTCAACACTAGCACCGTTACAACAAAGGGAGCAGTAGCAAACGCAAAAATCTTTACCGCAATAAAACAATTAGGCACACCAAAAAACTCTCAAGAAGCCAACCGTTTAGCTGAAATAGAATTTCGCACCGCCTCACCTGATAGTTTAGGCACGAGTTTTTCCCAAGTTTCAGGTGTAAAAATGACGCCAAAAGAGCAAAAAACCTACGGCTACGCCATGGCAAAAATACGCAATGTAGTCGTTAAGCGAAACCCAACGTTAGCCAATAACATAGCTCATTATACCATGGGCGTGGGAAAGAAACAATTTACTGCTTTGATGAATGACGAAAACTTTACATCAGGAGCAGTAAAGGACATGGAATCACAAAAAACCAGTGCTTGGCTAGCAAACACTTTAAACATAAGTAAAAAAGAAACCACAGTAATAGAAAACATGCCTAAAATTAAACCAAATAACACGCCTTCTACGCCTTCAGATAGAAACACTCTGCCACAGTTCAGTCAAAATAGGTCAAAAACTAAACAAATAGATTTAGTGGACATGCAAAAAAGAGAATACGAAGAAGAAACATCGTGGTAAAAAGCCACTTATGTGATGTAGGCTGATTGCTTGGCTATTTCCTGCTCAATCGGCGAAATATTTGGCAACATTTCTTTTACCTTTATAATAAAATGCTTGGCATAATAACACGCCTTTACAGTATCAATCACATCTAAGTCAGTTGCTAGGTCATAGTATCTGAAAAGTTCAGGGTCATTGACTATTTCACAGACTTTTTTAACAGTGTTTGCATCGAAGGGTAAGGTTTTTGTTGGTGGCCATAAGGCGTGTATTCCAAGTTTAGCCGTTAATGCGTCGTAGGCAACTTGGACTGCTCCAAGGGCTTTTGATTGCTGTAAAAACTTGTCAGCAAGATTAAGCTGCCATTGAATATAGGACTCTT
The DNA here is from genome assembly GCA_031277345.1 of Candidatus Bathycorpusculum soli. Taxonomy (GTDB): domain Archaea; phylum Thermoproteota; class Bathyarchaeia; order Bathyarchaeales; family Bathycorpusculaceae; genus Bathycorpusculum; species Bathycorpusculum soli. The sequence goes on along the minus strand of JAITMO010000002.1, from coordinate 5,468 downwards.
TAGGGTTGATTTCATGTTTTTTACCCACAAGAAGATCTTCTTGGAAACCCTCTAATAGTGGGTCGCAACTAAAGAGGTCGGTGTAGAATTCTATCGACTCACTTTCGATGTCGCATAACTTTATAATTTCACTAACCACCCAACAAGTTACTCTGTCTCCCTTCCATCTGCTGTAGCAATATAAACTTGTCAAAGCCGTTAAGTAACTGCGCATGATAGCATTGCGGTCTTCTTTTGAGGTTGTTTTGTATAGTTTTCTTTGAGCAAACTCGTAGAGAATTTGAGGCACCTGATAAAACATTTCAGGATCTTTTGCGTCCATTTTTTCAAAAAGAGTTTTCCAAGGCTTGATTGCATAGTTCATTTTTTCAACGACTAACTTGGCAGTCTCTAAGAGTTTAACCTGAACTGTTTTATCATCTCTCATTTTAGCAAGCACATAATCATGTACAAGCCCTGAAGACCAATCAACATGATTGAGTTCGCGGAGATATTTTTGAAAGAGCACCTCTTTAGAAAACTCGCTAAATAGATATTTACCGGGCACATATTGGGTGGTTACGCATCGTTTTGCTTGAAGAAAGTTCCAGTTTGACTCATCATAGGTTTCCACATGTCCACACTTTGTACACGTGGTGGTTCTTGTTTGGTCATCAAACAAGAGTTTATTTTTCTCTTCACTGCAATGATAACACCAGTCTCCACAGTCAGACCAAGTTTTAAATGACCCCTCATCAGCTATTTTAGTGTCCAGTTCAAGCATGTTTTTGCTCATTATGCATCTCCACAGTTGAGCATCCTTAGGTTATATCTTTTAAACTTTAAGTCCTGCAAACAAGGTTTACACAAAAAAATAACCAAATCTTTTTTGCCATAGTTTAGATAGTTAAACACAGATAAACTCATAGTGCTTCACTAACGTAGTGCCACCAAACTTTAAAACAATCCTTCTTTGTATTAAAGGGTGTGTTTTAGGAATTCTTGTAGTATTGGGTCTTTTTCTTTGGTTAGGTCTATGTGTCTTGTGAGGGGGATGGTGCACCATTTGGGGGTCAGAAAGACTTGTCCAATTTTCCAATAACTATTTTGCGTTTGTTCTAACAAAATGTTTTGTGTGGGTGTTTTTGGTATTAATTCTACGTAGGCTTTTTTAGCGTGTTTGGTTACGAACATGAATTTTTTGTTTTCAACTTTTGTGGATACGGGACTTATTATGGCAAAGCTTTGTTTTAATTCTTGTTTGCTTTGTATGTTTGTATTTAATGCTTTGAGTGCAAATAAGCAGCTTGTTTGTGCATGCTGACTGTTGTAACCCTTCCAGTCTGTTCTCCATTTGTCGTAGAATTGGTTTCTAAAGGCGGTAAAATTGTTTTTTCGAGTTGCTGTTTGTCCCTGAGATAGCCACCAGTTTATCATGTTTAAATATTGAGGAAAAAAACTGTATGCTTCACTATCTAGTTTACAAGCAAAAAGTTCTGAAAGCCCTAACCTATACATAATAGTCACAAAAATAGGTATGCAACTTAATTTAAACCCACAATTTGTTTTAAAATCGAAAGTCTGTTTTGTGTTGTTTATGTGTTGTTGTAGAGGCTGTTTGATTTAAAAATTTCTACCTGTTTATTTTTAGGTTTCCATTATGCAAAAAACATGTAAAAAATTGATTAATTGTAAGCCATTGGCAAAGATTTCAAACTTTAACAACAAATACAGAAAAAACAAACCATTTCAAACAATTGAAAGAATTTCTACGCAAAAAAGCCTGCGGAGGATTAGTAATGTTTGAACTGCTAAGGCTGTCTCTTTCTAACTTGAATACAGAAACACTATTGGCACTTGTGGTACTATTTGCTATGTCTTTGATTGTTTATCGGTCTTTGCCTTTGGTTAGGGCAGAGGGACCTGAAGAGCAGGCAAGGGCGCAGAAGGTGTTGGTGGGTTGTGTTATTGCAGGGGTGCTTATGGCGGTAGCAAAGCCCGTGGCGTTTTGGGTTACGGGATGGAATGTAACAACAATGCAGGCGGGCTTGCCTGTGGAATTGATCAGCGCAGTTGATAATCTTTTGCAATTACTCATGTACATAGGTGTCGTGGTCGTCATTGCTGGACTGATTTATGGCGGAATACAGCTAAGCTACACAACCAAAAACAAAAACAAAAAACCTGTAACTAATTAAAATGTCCATAAAAGAACTATTAAGTCTAATAGTATCAATCCCCACGTTTCTTTTTCTATCGAGTCTTTTTCCCCAAGGACACCTTTTGTTTTTGGTATTGTGGATTTTTTGCCTAAGCTTTGATATACATTCAACCTACAAGTTTTATCTTGAAAATCCCAGTCAATTTCAAAATAATGAAAGAAACAAACTCTTTGTCTGGTTCACCAAAAAGTTTGGCTTCAAAAAAGCCGTCCTGCTCTTTCCCCTAATAATCGAAATTCCCCTACTGCTCTTCTTTGCCATACTGCCCCTACAAACTCTCCACACCCACTTATTTCCTAATTCACCCAATCAACTAATGACTTGTCTTATGGCAAGTTTTGCCATATCCGCTATAGGGCATCTTCAAGCAGCCCTAAAAAACACACAACACAACAACAAAAATAAAAACAACAATAGAAACAGTCCTTCTTTGAATTTGACATAGTTTTATTAAAACAACACACTAACTGTGTTGTTATCTAAAAACTGTGTCAGACTTTGAATTTGACATAGTTTTGCTAAAACAACACACTAACTGTGTTGTTATCTAAAAACTGCGTCAGACTTTGAATTTAACATAGTTTTATTAAAACAACACACTAACTATATTGCCATACAAAAACAATGTCAACCCCAAAGATAATACACCCTTCGCCCATCACTAACCCCCAACCTAGCCCGACCCAACACAACCCCCCTCAACATCAAACCAAGCCTAGTATTATTCCAAAACCTATCAAACTCAACCCTACCCCCAAAACTATCCATTGATAACTGCCACAACGCATCTCGAATCTGCTCAACAGTAACCTCAACAATCCCCAAACCACAAAACTGACCCAACACCTTCCCCAAATCCACCTTAGCCCTCAACAACAACTCCTGCTGACACTTCTGCTGATACAATCTTTCTACAACTAAACCCCCCAACTCTGTTAAACAATAAAAATTATAACCATGACCCTTTGGACTAAACACCGAAAAATCCTCCCTAACCATAATAGCAGGCTTAATAAGACGCCCCTTAACAAGACGAGTAAGAGCACATTTATACTTGTTTTCTTTATACTGCTCTTCTGGCTGATCTTTTTTCTGATAGACACTAAAATCTATATCATACATTTGATATATGTCTGCCCAAATGGGGATAGGCTTACCCAAAGGAACATTACCTTTGCGCATCAACAGCAAGATGCTTTTCTCATGCTTCCCCAACTTAAAGCCAAGCAACTTCCCCAGTGATGGCATATAACACACCTTTCCTTTGTGGATTACAACGGTTACAAAGAATTGACACCCCACCCTCAACCTCAATATCGTCCACCGTAACTTCGTGATCATTATCACAATAATTACAATGCACCAAAAAGGTATACACCTTAAAGTCTACGTGCTCAAAGATCTTGTTTTCTTTCTGAGTTATGATTGTAGATTTTTTGAAATTAGCATGATAAAGTTGCCCACAATTACAATTATACCCAACCGACAATAACACAGCCCGCTGACCTTTTCGGGCATTCCCATGTTCTTGCTCCTTATCAGCTTCATTTTGCGATAGATCATCTAACTCAAACTCTTCTGAGTCTTTATCTTGTTGTTCCCTAAAATCTAAATGGTTATTGGTATTATTTGAAAGGGGGTTAACCGCTTTTACCTGTAGCAGAGCGTTTGGTTGGTCTTGTATTTCAATAGGTAAATATTTATTTTCTCTAGTAGGCCAAGTGGCGAGTTGGTTTTTCTGTAGGAAGGGTGTTAGTAGGCGTGTTAGGAGGTGGGTGGAGAGGGGTTTTTTGTAGGTTTCTGATAGGCTTTCTTGTTGGTCGGCTGGAAACTTGGAGAGCAGGTGAAGCTGTTCTAGGGTAAATTCGGGATACTTTTTTAGAGAGTCTTCTAGGTTTAGTCGTGCTTTTAAGACAAAGTTATCAAAGGAGAGCAGATATCTAAGTTCTTTGTTTGATAGCGCATCTTTGTAGGTTTCCTCTATGTTTATGCCGTTATCTTGGTCTTTTTTTATGATGTCGTAGAGTTTGAACCAGTTGAAGCGTCCCCGCCATTTATTATAGCTTACGCAGTATGCTCGGGCTTGCAGGTCATCGGCTTGTAGGACAATTGCTTCGAGATTTTCCCAGCCTAACTCTTTTGCTATGAGCCAACGATGTTCACCATCCACTATCTCATAGTAATCTTCATTTGGTATTAATCTGACAACTATGGGCAGGGTTTTTTCTGAACCTGCTTGGGTTAGGCATTGTTTTAGAGCTTCTCTTTCCTGCTCATTTAGAAAATTGCAGTTCCAAGTGTTAGCTCTGATTTGATAGAGTTTAATTTTCAATTAAGCCCAGCTCCTGTGAAAAGTATTCTCGTAGTTTTATGGCAGCACATTGTTTGGGGACTGGTGGGGCAGAACGCTTCAAAGCGCTGGCTAAAGTCGATAGTTTTCCTGTTCCAATATTTACTATCTGGGCAAAGGTGGATGGGTGTAGGCTTTCTGCTAGTAGGTTGTCTGAGGCAAGTACGGTTGCGGATGCGACTATTTTTGCTCGGCGGTATGTTACAATTCCTTGGTTGTTGTGGAGTATTTGTATGGCGTAGGCGCGCAGGGTGGTTGCGTAGTGGTTGGTGATGAGGTGTTTTTGTTCGAGTTGGGTTATTATTTTGTGTATGTGTGCTGTGACGAGTTCTATGTCTGGGAGGTGGGTTTGGTTTTTTATGAAATAGTTGGCGCGTTTTTCGGTTTTCATTAAATTTACGTTTCCAACGTAGGGTGTTATTTTTTTGGTGAATTCGTCATAGCTTAACGGATACTTGATTTGTTTTAGGGTTGTCCATATGGATAGGGCTGTTAGTTGGGTTTTGGTGAAGCGGATTTTGTTTGGGTTGTGGTGTTTCATGTTGTGTCGTATTTTGCATACGTATTTAGTTGCGGTTTGGGTTACGTTGTTTGGGAGGTTTAGCATTTGGGTTATCCATTTGATGTCTTTGGCTATGTCTTGTTCGAGGCGTTGGTAGGATTCTATTTCTGTACCCACCGCGCTACTTGTATAAACAATAGGGTTGTTAGGGTCGTTTTTGGGAATGCGGTCTGCTGGTGGGGTGAAGTCTTTTGTGTCTAGTACTAGTCCGCAGTTTTTGCATACGGTTTCGCCTTTTGTTTGGTCATGTAAAATGTTGGTGTTGTTGCATTCTGTGCAGTGTTCAGTTTCGTACATTTTTTGTTGCCTCCAGTAAATTTGTGTGTGAGGGGGTTGGGTGGTTGTTGAGATAGTT
>JAITMO010000222.1 GCA_031277345.1 Candidatus Bathycorpusculum soli | reverse complement strand
CTTTCATCTGTTACAATATTTATTTAAGAGAAATCTAAACACCTTAAACTTTACAATAACATTTCCAACAAACATTCCCTCTTACAAAACACATCTACTTTCAACTTTCACCATCACACTAAACAAATAACATTTTAACCTCTTTTTTAGAAATTACACTATTTTCATGAAACACTAAAACCCCATAAAACCACCACCAACCAAAAATCCAATACCACCTAAAACAGCAACACCCACCACCTCATCATACATTTTAAAATCATACACACTTTTACCAATGTGAAGGTCAGATAAATGTAAGAATTTCATAGACCATTCCCGCTACCTTGTAATAATGCTTATTTGTTTACAAGTATAACCTGTAATATTTATCGGTTATAGAGTGAGGAGCAAGAGTTGGTTAAGAAACAGACTTTAAAGGATAACACAGTTAATAGCAGTAGTGGCGCTAATTTGGGTTTTGAGACGAAGCTTTGGTTGGCGGCTGATAAGCTTCGTAATAATATGGATGCTGCTGAGTATAAGCATATTGTTTTGGGGTTAATTTTTCTAAAGTACATAAGTGATGCATTTACAGGAGTGCATACAATATTAAAGCAGGATAAGGATGCTGATCCTGAAGATATTGATGAGTATAGAGCTATGAATGTTTTCTGGGTTCCAGCTAGTAGTCGTTTGGAGTTTTTGCAGAAGAATGCTAAGCAGCCAACTATTGGAAAAATAATTGATGAAGCTATGGATTTTCTTGAACGAGATAATGCTTCGCTTAAGGGTGTTTTGCCTAAAAATTATGCCCGTGAAAGTTTAGATAAACAGCGTCTTGGAGAGCTTATTGATTTAATTGGAACTATAGGTTTAGGTGATAGTGAAAGTCGCAGTAAGGATATTTTGGGTAGGGTGTATGAGTATTTTTTGGGTCAGTTTGCCGATGCTGAAGGTAAAAATGGTGGTCAATTTTATACACCTCAGAGTATTGTAAAGTTGCTTGTGGCTATGATTGAGCCGTTTCGTGGCAGAGTGTTTGATCCCTGTTGTGGTAGTGGTGGTATGTTTATTCAGAGTGAAAAATTTATACAAGCCCATCAGGACATAAAATCTCCAAATAGCAATAGTGAGCGTTTGCGTCGGGATGATTTAAGTATTTATGGTCAAGAATCTAACCAGACCACTTGGCATCTATGCAAAATGAACCTTGCCATTCGTCATATAGATTCTAAATTTGTAGCTTGGAACAACGAAGGCAGCTTCCTAAATGATGCTCACAAGGATTTAAAAACAGATTATTTGCTAGCTAATCCACCGTTTAATGATTCTGACTGGAAAGGGGAAATGTTGCGAGAAGACGCACGATGGAAATACGGTGTACCACCAACAGGAAACGCTAATTTTGCCTGGGTCCAACATTTCATATATCACCTTGCACCCCATGGAATTGCAGGGTTTGTTTTAGCTAACGGTTCTATGAGCAGCAACACTTCAAATGAGGGTGAAATTCGCAAAGACATAATCGAGGCAGACCTTGTAGACTGCATGGTAGCCCTACCCTCACAATTATTCTACAACACCATGATTCCAGCCTGCCTATGGTTCATAAATAGAGATAAACAAAACAACAAGTTTAAAGACCGCAGAGGAGAAACCCTATTCATAGACGCGCGTAATCTTGGTATAATGGTAGACAGAAGACACCGAGAGCTAGCCAGCGAGGATATTAAGAAAATAGCTGATACCTACCATGCATGGAGAGGCGAATCAGTAGATGGTCAAAAAGTGGAGTATCAAGATGTTGCGGGTTTTTGCAAAGCAGTAAACCTTGAAGAAATAAGAAAACAAGGCCACATACTAACCTCTGGACGATATGTTGGCATTAATGAACAAAAAGACGATAGTGAACCCTTTGAAGAAAAAATGACCCGACTAACGAGCGAATTATCAGAATTATTTAAACACTCTCACGAATTAGAAGATGAAATTCGAAAAAGACTAGGTGCAATTGGATATGAAATATAACCACAAAACTCTGCCTGATAACACTAAAGCTTTTGAAGAAATTATAGCTATAATTGAACGTGCGCGCGAAGATGCTTTTCGAGCAGTAAATCAAGAACTTATCGCTATGTATTGGGAAATAGGTCACTACCTAAGTAAAAAAGTAGCCTTTGACAATTGGGGCAAATCTATTGTAGAGGAATTCTCACAGTTTGTCCAATCACGATTTATAGGAATAAAGGGCTTCTCACCTCAAAACATGTGGCGTATGAAGCAATTCTATGAAACTTATGCAAAAAACGAAAAACTCTCACCACTGGTGAGAGAAATTAGCTGGACAAATAACCTATTAATAATGATGGCTGCAAAAAGTGATGAGGAACGAGAATTTTATCTGTTGCTCTCTGTGAAAAACCATTATTCAAAGCGTGAATTGGAACGACAAATTGACAGTAGCTTGTATGAGCGATCAATGATTTCTTCTGAAAAAAATCAACTGTTTTTTACGCGTAGCACTGGGTTGTCTGCTTTACGTGATAGTTATGTGTTAGAGTTTCTTGATGTACCTGAGCATCATAAGGAAAAAGAGTTGCGGAAAGCTATTATTGGTAATCTGCGGGATTTTATTTTAGAGTTTGGCAGGGATTTTTCGTTTGTAGGTGAGGAGTATCGTGTGCAGGTTGGTAATACGGATTTTAATATTGATTTGTTGTTTTATAATCGTGAGCTTGCTTGTCTAGTTGCTATTGAATTGAAAATTGGACGGTTTAAGCCAGAGCATTTGGGGCAGTTAGAGTTTTATCTTGAGGCGCTTGATCGTGATGTGAAAAAGCAAAATGAAAATCCCAGTGTAGGTTTAATTTTATGTGCCAAGAAAGATGATGAGGTTGTGGAATACGCGCTTAGCCGTAGCATGTCACCTGCAATGATTGCCGAGTATCGAACACATTTGCCACAGAAGGAGTTGCTAACAAATAAATTGCGTGAATTGCGTGAGTTGGCAGAAGCAAAAGGTTTGATAGATGATGAAGAAAGTGAGGCAGTAGAGAAATGATGTTCAAATGGCAAAATGTCCTTTATGATGTTGATAGCTTTGCAATTGACTATGTAATAGGATACAAGGGGTAGAAATTTGGTATGGTCTCTAAACGGGTTTCTTATCAGTTAACTGATGTTATCGATCTGATAGGTGGTGGGACACCCAAGACAAGTGTTCCAGAATATTGGGGTGGGGATATTCCATGGTTATCAGTTAAAGATTTCAATAATGATAATCGCTATGTATACGCTACTGAAAAATCCATTACGCAAGCGGGTTTAGATAATAGTTCTACAAAATTGTTGGCTCAGGATGACATTATAATTTCTGCTCGTGGAACTGTTGGCGAGCTTGCTATGGTTCCTTTTCCGATGGCGTTCAACCAGTCGTGTTATGGAATCAGAGGTAAGAAGAACATTATAATTCAGTCGTATCTCTATTACTTACTTAAAGCCAGTATTCGTTTACTGGAAAGCCATACACATGGCTCAGTATTTGGAACAATTACGCGAGATACTTTTGCAAGCATCAACATAAATCTGCCACCAATAAAAGAACAGCAAATAATAGCCGATACCCTGTCCGCTTTAGATGATAAAATTGCCGCAAACAGGGCGATAAATCATAATTTAGCATTCTACAACAACTGACGATTTACCCGATAACGAACGTGGTAAGTAGTCTTCGCACAAGGTAACAAAACATGTGTGGATTCAAGTTTTTTCGCGTTTATTTACCTGACTTTTTAGCTGTTTTTATACACTACAGTTTCTGTGTCTCTTCAACCTTTTTTGACATAGTCTGTTACTTCTGACCACAAATCACCATGTAAAGATGTGCTATTTCAGCGTTCCACTTACCCATTCAACCTCTGTGAAAAACAAACATACGTCTGAGAATGGTTTTATTTTCTCTAAGAAAAACTTGTAGTGTAAATTTTATACACTACATATTTAGAATTTTTGTACGTGTCATTGTAAGCATGGAAAAACACCATTAAAATAACCAGCAAATGTAGTGTATAAAAACGGGTTAAAACTCAGGTATTTAGACAAAGTCAATTTATAACAACGAATTCTATTGATTAACATTTAACTATGCTCCGTTAGAATTCATCTGATGTCCGTAATGTTGGATCATACACCGGAATTTTTGGAGTAACTTCACAATTATTACATTGTACATTTGTATACTCCCGTGAGCCTTCTGGGTATTCCCATATAAAATATTCTATGCCTGCATATTCTTCACACTTAGGACATTCAACTTCATCAGTCCATTTATGACGCCGTTCAGCACCCATTGCGCGTTCATGAGATTCCACGGGACCTTCGTAAACTGTAATTATTTCAAATACATTGCCACAGGTATCGCACTTTACATCAAAACTTTTTTCAGACTCCTTTTTATCAATTTCATCTTCAGAAATATACCCATAATTCTCAACAGCCATTGTTTTTTGTAACAAAACCAATTGGGCGTTAAGTTTCTTGGTCAGCTTTTTATCATCTACTTTTTTTTGCCATTGTGCCGAGTTTTTAAATAGATATAGCTGAAAATTATTTTCATCTATGTCTACGCCAGAAATGCAATTTACCTGTTTTGCAAGTTTTTGAACCCTTTGTACACACTTATCAATAACTCCGTAATCCCATTTATCGATTTTTAGTAGGTATTCTGTATTTTCTATGCTTTTGAGTGAACGATACATCCACAAAATGACCTCTGATCGCTCAAATATACAATATATTTTTTCATCAGTTTCAAACAAAGATATCGGCAGCGTAAAAGTGGGCAATGTGTTCAGAAATAAGCAATCCACCATTTTTTCAGCTCTAAGAGCTTTTGGTCCCTTCGCAAGCAGTTTAATCTGTTTTTTGATTTTATTTATTTCCTCAATTTTTCCGTCTCGATTTTGTTTTACAATTTTATTATTCAAATAATCATATACAGGTAGTATATCCCTATCTTGAGTTGCAAAATAACGTATGTTACCCGCTATCGCTAAGAGATATGAATATGTATCTTTTACATCCCCATTTTTTCCAGTTTCATGGATACATGCATTAATAGCAGCGGCTACAGTGAAAAATATGTCCATGTTGTCATTATTATCAATAGTTATAAGGTACTTAGTGTAGTTTTCAAAAACAGTTGATTTTATTTGTCCTATTAGTTCGTTTTTAACCATGTCTGACATGATTAAATCAATTTTTCTTTTCCTAAAAGCATCAAACAATTTTAGCATTTGTTTTTTATGTGGCGTATTAATTTTATTCACATACCGTGGATTCTCAGTCATTGATTCTATGTCTTTTGTGCTAAGTTGATTGAGATAATTTGTATCAACAAAAACCGATTTGTTTACCATAGTGGGTTTATTGCTGAAGACAACAAGTGAATTATCATAATTTGTTGACATATTTTCCATATTATTCACTATTTAGCGTTATAAATTGGCAACGGATATCTCACCAGACATTAGACGGGGTAGAAGAGTATCACGCAACAGATTAAGTTTACGATTTTCTACACGATTATTGATGATTTGCTCAAACAAAGGTACCATTAGTTCACCGATTGCAGTGTAGTCTTTATTGGAAGGAATCAGCACTTCAGCGTTTTTCAAAGCTTCACGTTTTATGTGTCCCATCGTGGTGGCTTTGTCGGTAGCCATGGCGATAAACTGATCAAGATGATGACAAGTCCACATGTAGTAGAACCACTTATCATACTTTGTAGAGGTGACTTTGAACAGATGTTGATTCAGACCACAGGCACCTCCGCACCAAAAATCAACAAGAAGACTGCCTGACCACGAAAACACAACATCGCCATCGTGAATAATGTACTCTGAACGGATACTTGGCGAGCAGAACTCACTGGACGAATCACATGATCCTTGTCGAAGTTCCTTAATTTTGAGAACTGGGAGTCCAATCTCACCATCAGCAGGACGAAAACGTTGCATAGCCAGTCCATTGAGGTAATCAGCAATATCAAGAAGGCTACCAGTGTGCCAGTCAGAGAGTAATTCACCACCAAATGGCTTAAAGTCCACAAACCACGATTTGAAAATTGTTTGTGCTATCTGTGCTAAATTATGATTTATCTCCTTTGAACTGATTCTTAAGGAGTACCTTTATTTCAACATAATTTTTTTCTTATTCATTACACCTAAAACAGACTTGAGACATATAGATAAGACCATTTGATGTATATTTGGATCAAACGATTTCTCCAAGATGCTGAATCCCAAGGGTCAAAACTTCTGTGTTTTCAAGTAGGCGATAATTTCTTATTGCCCTAACTATTTGATTTCTGTTTTTAGTAACATCCGTGGAATCTAATGTTACAAACGTTAAGGGACGTTTTTCACTAAAATAAAGTGCATCAACAAGAATTTCAGCATCTGCTCGATTAGTTATCATTGCCACAAGTATATCGGTACAAGTATCATCATTAGCACGCTGTACAATGTGCTGATTTATTTGGCACATAGCTTTCTGTATACCCATTTGTGTTACAGCAGTTTTATCTCTCAGATATGCCAACACATTTTCCGGCGGTTGGTCACTTATTTCGTTAAGTATTGCCTTAAAATGTCTTAAATCATTTGGGTTTAGTGATTCAGAAGTAAATTGCTCAAGAGTTTGCCCTCGTGCGATATGTTTACACAACTCGATATACAGTAAGTTCCGTTTGCGAAGTCGTTTCTATATTTCCGCCTTAACTCTATCGCCTGTATATAGATAAACGCCTGTCTTATTGAAAAAAGTTACACAAGGGTTATGCCATTTTTCAAATGGATATGCAAAAGCAAAAAATAGACAAGAATCACAAAAATAATCAGGCATTGTATATGTCTAAGACGCTCCCTCATACAGCTTTTCCATTCTGGTAACAGCGTTTCTTAATGGCTCATAGGTCTTAACTTGACCCACAGAAAAATGATGAAAAACGACATATGTTATAGGCACACAAAACTAACTATACGCGCTTAACTTTTTAACAAAAACTATAACAAAAACACTCC
>JAITMO010000151.1 GCA_031277345.1 Candidatus Bathycorpusculum soli | reverse complement strand
ACCATTAAGATGCACATGCTCTATCATACTATCCAAACTTATCTCTCCGTATCCCCGGTCATATAGTGTTTTAATCAAAAGTACTGCATCTGCTCCAAAATTGACTGCAGCTCTAATTTGTGCCGGACTTAAAATTATATCCTTCATCAGCAAGGGACGTCTAACTACCTTGCGAACCATAGAGAGAGTATCTATTGAACCCTTAAAATGCTTAGGCTCAGTTAGCACAGAAATTGCTACTGCACCACCCCTCTCCATAGCTTTAGCAATTTCTAGCAAATCCTCTTTATTACTGTCTCGTATAACGCCAAAAACTGGTGAAGCTCTCTTAATTTCAGCTATAACAGAATTTTTTCTACACTCAAGAATTGCTCTTTTAAGACTTAAATGCAAACATGAAGCAGGTGCAAAACAATCAACATCATTATTATTATCATAATATCCGCTATCAATCGTTAATTGTGCATCAAAAGCTAATGTGTCATAAAAATCATGCATACTTTGATTGCAACTCCTCAAAATTCTCTAAACTACCCCCCGAAGCGCTAATCAACTCGCGCAATTTATCACAAGCAGCCCCACTTAAAATAGATTCTTGAGCCATTTGCATAGCCTCTAAAAAACTATCTGCCCTACCACCTACAATAATACCTGCTGCACTATTAACCAAAACCAGCTCAGTTTTAGGATCCCTTAAATCAACACCTGCTAAAATCCGATAGATATTTTTAGCACTCTCCTCAATACTTGCAACCTTCAAATCCACAGCATCTGCACGCTTTACCCCAAAAAACTCGGGACCAACTTCTAACTTGTGAACCTGACCATCCCTTAAATGCGCAATACAAGTTCTACCCAAAGTTGATATTTCATCCAAACCATCTAAACCATGAACAACCATTGCCTCCCTACAACCAAGCTCATTAAGCACATTAGCCAAAGGCATAACCAATCTTTCATCATAAACCCCAAGCAACTGACCTGCAGCATTTGCAGGATTAGTTAAGGGACCTAAAATGTTAAAAACCGTACGTATACCTATTTCTTTACGAGTCCGAAGAGCAAACTTCATAGCAGGATGAAAAATTGGTGCAAACATAAAACCAATACCTACACGTTCAATTGTCTCTTGCACAACCTGAGGAGCTAAAGATAAATTAAGACCAAAAAATTCAAGCACATCAGCACTACCGCTCTTGCTTGTTACAGCACAATTCCCATGCTTAGCAACAGGCACACCCGCACCCGCAATTACAAACGCTGCAGCAGTACTAACATTAAAAGTTTTAATCTTATCACCACCCGTACCACATGTATCCACAAGTCTACCCTGTACTTTTGGCATAATTTGTAAACATTGACGCTTTAGCACATTAACAAAAGCAGTAATTTCTTCAACAGATTCACCCTTAATTCGCAAAGCTGTTAAAAGTGCACCCGTTTGAGCATTTGTTGCGTCTCCAGATATGACCTCTTGCATAGTCTGTGTAGCCTCATAAATGGAGAGATCTGTGCCGTCAATAAGTTTTTGAATGCAATCGCGTATCATAAAGTTCGTCCCTCAACAAAATTACGAATAATGCTTTTACCGTCTTGACACATAATAGACTCAGGATGAAACTGAATACCATAAATTGGATGCTTGACATGGCGTATACCCATGATTTCTCCATCATCTACTGCTTCTGCGGTAACTTGTAGACAATTGGAAATTGAAGTTCGTTCAACTGTAAGCGAGTGGTATTGGGTGGCAGAGAATGGATTGCGTACGCCTGTGAAAAGTGATTTGTCGTCATGTTTGACATCACAGTTTTTTCCGTGCATTAGTTTTTTAGCTTGTATCACTTTTCCTTCGTAAGTGTGAATTATTACTTGGTATCCTAAACACACGCCAAGTGTTGGAGTATTGTGGCTTAGAGTTTGTAGGATTGCTTTACATATACCTAAGTGTTTTTCGTTTTCTGGATTGCCTGTTCCGGGTGAGAGTACAATGCGATCGGGTTTGAGTTTTGCGAGGTTTTGAAGGTTTGTTTGGTTATTTCGGTATACTATTGTTTCTGCGCCTAACTCGCCGATGTATTGTACTAGATTGTAGACAAATGAATCATAATTGTCAATGATTAAGACTTTTATTTTAGGAGCCTCCTGTGAGTTTAAGTGCTTTCATTAGGGCTTGTGCTTTGTTTTCAGTTTCTATCCATTCTTTTTCTGGGTCTGAATCTGCAACTATACCTGCACCTGCTTGTATGTAGGCCTGATTTTTGTTTGCAAATAGCGTTCGTATGGCTATTGCAAAGTCTGCATTACCATTATATGAGAAGTAGCCAACCGCTCCTGCGTAGGGGCCGCGTTGTGTTGGTTCTAACTCGTTGATGATTTCCATAGCTCTGATTTTTGGTGCTCCTGATACTGTACCTGCGGGGAAAACTGAACGTAGAGCATCAAAGCTGTTCAAGTTATCTTGTAGTTTTCCAGTTACTTTAGATACGATATGTTGCACGTGGCTGTATGGGTGTATCTTCATGAATTCAGGTACTTGCACACTTCCAAATTTGGAAATTTTTCCTATATCATTTCGAGCTAAATCCACCAGCATGATGTGTTCAGCGCGTTCTTTGGGGTCTAGAAGTAGTTTTTGTGCTAATTGGATATTTTCTGTTTCATCTTGGGTGATTTTTGTTGTTCCTGCAATGGGGAATGTTTCGACTATACGGTTATCAACGCGAACAAGCATTTCAGGGCTGGAACCGACAATTTGGTGATCATCTGCTTTGTAGTAGTACATGTATGGTGAGGGATTGATACAACGTAGAGCTTGATAGAAGGGAATTAAAGATCCTTTTATTTGGAATTGATAGCGTTTTGATAGGACAACCTGAAAAATATCGCCGGTTGTTACGTATTCTTTTGCTTTTTCCACTGCTCTTTTAAATTGTTCTTTTGAAATGTTGACTGTTGGTTTAGAAGCGTTAAATTCTTCAGTGTTGGAGGTTTTTTTGAGGTTTTCTTCAACTTCTGGCAGTCTGTTTTCTTCTTGGTAGAAGTATACTGCTAATTGTTGGGTGTGGTCAAATATGAAGCCGTCGTCGTAGATGCCCATTTCAATATCGGGAAAGTTCAGGTCGCTTTTTGTTTGTGGTATGTTTTCCCAGTATTGTATAGCGTCATATGAAATGTAGCCGACTGCTCCTCCAATGAATCGAAATTTATGGTTGTTTATTGTTTTTGGTTTTAGGGTTTCTTGGATTAGTTTGAGGGGGTCAGTTGTTTTTTGTTGGGTTTTTTCGCCTGTTTTTTTGTTGATGATTGTTGTTTGTTGGTTTTTGGATTGGATGGTTTTTGTTGGTGAGACGCCTATGAAAGAGTATTGTGCTAGTTTTTTTGGTCCTTCTATTGATTCTAGAAAGTAGGCGTTTTTGTAGTGGTTTTGGAGGTTTGAGAAGATGTTAAATGGTTGTTGGGTGTAGGTTATTTTTTTATATGTTATAGTGTGTGTTTGCTTTGTTGTTTTATTTGTTTGTGTGCCAAAGGCAATTCCTCATTTTACATAGTCTCCCATAGTATACAAATATACTACAGTGTTTTATTTAAAGCTTATTTGTACATAAATGTACACGTTAATGTTGGTAAGTAAACACAACATCCAACAGAAAAAACAAATATAAACAACATTCAGATAACTTTCAATAATAATATAGATGAATTTCCTTTTTGGACAAAAAACAAAATGCGACAACTGCATTCTTCTTCGTCAGTTTCAATCCTTGTTGTGTTGGATTTCCTTTTTGGACTTCATAATGTAAACGCCAACAGTTAAACCCGGAAACAGTTTCAATCCTTGTTGTGTTGGATTTCCTTTTTGGACACGCAAAAGAACAAACATACAAAGCAGGCGCAAGATGCGTTTCAATCCTTGTTGTGTTGATTCAGACCATCTCTTAACAATTGGCAGTATTTTACATCAACTCTGAGGTCAAATAATTAGCTAAATCTAATTTACTCATAACTGGTGCACTATACCTGGCACTCTTGGGAAGGGTTGACACTCGGCTATGTGTTTTACACCTGTAACGTATCCTGCTATACGCTCTATACCTATACCTGCTCCCGCTGTAGGTTTTATACGACCCATTTTAGCTAACTCTAAAAGTAAAGAATAATTCTCTTTTCGCACACTATCACGGTCCATCTTCTTAACTAGTTTATCATATTCATACTCACGTTTGGAACCTGAAAGAATCTCGCCAAATTTCGGCATAAACAAATCATAATTATCCCATTTACCTGTTGAAAAATCTTCAAAATCATAAAAAGCTCGAGGAAGATTAGTAATCCAAACAGGTTGAGTAATTTCTGCAATGATATCCTTCTCCCAAGTTACACCATACTTAGTTTCTAAATCCTCACGGTCAAAAACTTTAAACGGAGCCTCTAAAACAGGAACATCATCAAAGCAATTAATTGCCTTTAGATCATTTTTCATATCTTTCTGCAAATCTCTAACTAGAACACAAAGGGCAGTCTCAACTAGTGAGAAAACATCTTTTGATGTAGCTCCTTGAATTTCAAAATCAAGTTGTGTGAATTCATATATATGTTTTCCAGTTTGGCCCCTATCAGATTTTTCAATACGAATATTGGGTGCAAGTGTAAATAATTTTGGATAAGCAGTTGATGCACCAACTAGTTTATGGACAATCATGCTTGTCATGGCTCGCACAGGTTTTCCGTAAATGTCTAATTCAATTCTTTTTTCAATTGAAGCATTTGGATCTGGCCAGAGAGGGTCTGTGCTTTGACTTAAAACAACGGGCAAAAGCCATTGAAATCCTTCTTTTATGTATGTTGATGTCAAATTTTTTAAGATAAAAGTCACTATTCTACCCATGGCAGCTTTTCTTTCAATTTCTTGAGTAGTTAGTTGATCTAATGATTTGGGTAATTCAATTGTCTGGGCCCCTTGCGTCATGTATCTTTCACCTAAATTGCCTTGTTGAAATAAAGTGTTGTGTCGGGTATAATAAATTTTTTATAAAAAACCTGTTTAAATTACAATAAAAACATGTTTATATATCATAAACTTGTAATATTTACATATGAGTTTCAAACTTAACGACAAAGACCTATCAATAATAGCCCTAATTCAGGAAAATAGCAAACTAACTGCTAACCAAATAGCCAAAAAAATCAACACTCCAATAACCACTGTCTTTGCAAAAATAAAACGCATGGAAGAATTAGGCGTAATCAAACAATACCGCACCATACTATCTCCTGAAAAACTAAACTTGACAACAACCGCCTTCATCCTAGCCGTTGTATCCTACGAAAATAAACCCAACAGAACAAACCTAACACAACGTGACGTAGCAGAAGAAATAGCAAAACTCTCCGAAGTACAAGAAGTACACATAATCACAGGAGACTGGGACTTACTAATTAAACTTAGAGCTGAAAACGTCAATACCATAGGCAAATTCGTTGTAGACAAACTACGGCGTATAAATGGCTTACAAAAAACCTTAACCTGCATGGTCTTTGAAACCATAAAAGAGACAACAACATTGTCAATAATAAGCAAAAACTCTGCTTGACTATTAAACTCAAACAGCAGTTGAATAATACAATAAAGGCAAAGCCAACAATGTAGTGTTTTTGCCTTTAATTGTTAAAGTATACTGTACACGTAGCGGTGGCCCAGTTTGCACATTACGTTCTACATATCCATGGGTTTGAAGCAGTTTTAATTTATCAGATAATGTGCGTGAATTCACGCCTAAAACTTTTTTTAGTCCTCCAAATCCACTATTTTTTTTAAGTAGTAAAGTGTAGAGAATTTCCAAACTCCATTTTTGAAATAGGATTGTAAAGTTCTCTTGTAAGCGATCAATTTCATTTTTTACTTCTTGAGGCGGTATTTTTTGTTTTTCCATTATCGTAAAAAAGGTTGTTTCAATTCCCTGAATGGTTCTATCTATTTGTCCTTCAACGAGTTTATGAAACTCGACACTTAAAGCTACAGGAGAGTTCATGAAAGTACACCTGGTGTATTTTATCTCACTTTACCATTTATAAGGCTTTAATAATACAACATAGTATACAAAATACATCACATTATCTTAGGAGAAATAAAAATGGAAAAATTTGACGCCATAGTCGTTGGTGCCGGAACAGCAGGCTGCATAGCAGCAAAAACAATTGCTGAATCGGGCTTAAAAGTATGTTTAATAGATAAAAACAGCCGTGAAAACATAGGTGAAAAAATCTGTGGCGACGCCATAGGCGAACATCACCTAACCTTCTTAGGTCTTGAAAAACCAACTGGCGGAGAGTTAGAAGCAAAAAT
>JAITMO010000081.1 GCA_031277345.1 Candidatus Bathycorpusculum soli | reverse complement strand
AGAATCCCCAGACTGCACCGTATGAACAATGCCATCCCAACCATTTACACTGTTTGCGTATAGTTGTCCTGCTTCTTTTTCGTCTAAAAGTTCTGAAACAGTCACTAAATTATATCCACTTAGAACTAATTCAGGTATAACTCTCTCCATAGCATCTATTGTTGCTTCAACAGTATCATGACAAAGAACAATAACTCCATCACGAACATTATCCACAACCATTTCATAAATTGCATCCGCATCTTGACTTTGCCAATCTAAAGCTGTAATTGTCCAAAGTATAATTGCAAGATTCATATCTTCCGAAACACTTACAACGTTATTGTTAATTGCGCCATAAGAAGGGCGGAACATATCAGGATAAACACCTACTGAGTTAAAGATTGCATCATTTGTGTTCTGTAACTCTTGTCTAATTTCAGTAACAGTAAGTGTTGTAAGGTCGCGGTGACTCCAAGTATGTCCAGCAATTTCACAACCCTGAGACACAGCACGTATTACTACATCTGAATAAGCATCAATAGCTGAACCTGTAACAAAAAATGTTGCTTTTGCATCATTTTCACTTAATATATCCAACAACCTGTCTGTATACTCGCTAGGACCATCGTCAAACGTTAAAGCAATCATCTTAGAATCCATGTTATGAGATATATCTGCTGCTTTTGCAGACATTACACTACTGCAAACAACGACTAATTGCAATAACAATACACATATCAATAGGCTTACAACATATTTTCTACGTGTTGAATGCATTATACTACCCACTTAGGAATACCTCCTTTTTTAGTGATTAAAACTTGTTTATTCAAACTTTTTTGCCAGCCACATTGATGGCAATTATGCAAGCTCTTCTTTAAATCTACTCTGACTCGAGTATCACATGATAGACATTTCACAGGTCACATTCATCCGTTATATTGTTTATTTTCTCATTGTTTGTATCCATTTTACAAGAACCCTATTTTATGAACAATAAAAACACTCGATAACTCTCGAGAGAAATACAGTTCACCAGTCCTTCTCGCCAACGCTATTTGTCGATGCGACAAGCTACAAAGCGTATATGCTAATTGCACTCATCAAACATGAAACTATATGAGATGATACAAAAACATATAAACACATATTCAATTATTTGGAGTATGTTGTTATCTAAAAATACATCAAGTTAAATGCAGTGTCACATGTGTTTTAAAATGCAATTTGGAGATCTATTCTTTTACAGCTAAACTCATCATTATGTAAAAAATGTCAACATAAATTTACCCTGATAGAACAAAGTACCTTCGGCGCAAATTAAATAGACACGACCAACCATATAATCACCATAAACCAAGCCACCATCACCATCAAACCTAGACACACCAACAAGATCCACAACATGACCACAACTAGAATACAAAACCATTACCCACTTTGACTTAACAAACACCTTTTCACAACTAAGAGACGCAAGCATTTTCTAGAGTTTACCCATAATAGTACACATAGAATACAAACCATAATACCAAATCAACTAAAGATTCTTGGCCTCAATAAGCCTAACTAAATGATCAAAAAACTCAAACACATACAAATACACAAACTGCTTAACCTCACGCTCATCAACAAACCAAAAAAGTCGCCATGTTTGTCCCCACATTAAAAGTAGAAACACAAAACACCGTAATAGCAGGATAACGCAAATAACGCCATATACGCAACAATTTATCTGGACTTACACACATCGCTTAACATACACATAAAACCCATCTTTGACTCCCTAAACAAGCGGTCAACAGCTAGTACATTGTCAACTTGATAGTGATGTGGCACAACCTTTGCTTCCTGGAGGAGCTGGCACAATTGGTGGTGCAGCCACTACTGCAATTGTTAGTCAAATCGTTACACAGCTGTTATAGCAGCGGGTTATATAACAGCTGGAACCGGTGCTGTAATTGTAATTATTGCCGCTGCCGGTGTTGCGATAGTTTGCGGTATTGCCGGTTATACACTCTTAGATGAAACAAACAGTTTATGGTATTGGATAAATCATAGCTTCCTTACGTGGTTGTGGAATAACGCTTGGTGGCTTATAACCTCTCTGACAGGTGAGATAATTATTGCAGGCGAATTATTGCTTAATGGCTATCTTAGAATTGGTGATTGGACAGTCTGCAATGGCATAGGCATGGCTGATCTTAGTCCGTCGAACTGTTACGCTTTGAATGCAACTTCTTCCTATACCGGAAACGGATACGTCAATAACAAAGACAACATACTTAGAACACCTGATGGAAACTATGCTTACTTAAATTCAGGCAGCTACGGTAATAAAGCAGAGATAACTGCAACTTTGTCAGATGCCCCAATAAGTGGCACACTTTATCTTCGGTGCTACACACCGTCAGCCAATGGCGCTAATTTAAAAGTATATGTTTGCAATCAATACGGTGTTTGGACACAAGTAGTAAATACAAATCTCTATCCTGCAAACGATGTAATGAACGTTAATTGTGGCTATGTAGGCAATATTGTAAAAACTTCAATAGTGGCATATCATGAATACAACGGTTACCCATCATACATATATGTTGACGCAACATGGATGGCACTATGATAAAAAACCAACACATTTTTTTTATAGCTTATTGCACAAATACAAAAAGGTGATTGTCTTTGGAGAACCTGATTAGAAGAAACATAGAGAGTTGTTCCTTTTTCATTTGTGCTGGAAGTGCAATAACTATAGCGAATGTGGTAATTATGCTAATAGTGGTTCCAACGTATAAGACAGCAAGTTTAGTAACTTGGGTCATATGGTCAATTTTTATATTAGCAGGAGTTATTATGCTTACTGTAGGATTAATACTTCTGAAGAAGTATCAGATTCCTCTTTGGAAAAAGTAAAATATACGTAAAAATATTTTGTGATTTTTTGAATTTAGATACAATCTGATAAGTACTGCATTGCTAAATTTAACTATTGTAAAAGCAGGTAGTTTTTTTCAGTTATTATGCTTATTATAGGGGTTAATTTATAGAAATCGCATAGTGCCTTCACATGTAAAAATTGAAAAAATAATAGATTTTCTTAATCCTTATTTTTAACGTGTGCCGTCGGATTCGCGTTTTGTCGCGTGTGCGTTCTTCTTTTTGGAGTTGTTTTATTTGCTCACCCCTTTTTTGTGTTTACAATAACACGAATCAGGGACAAGTCAACAATTTAATTATGTACGTTTATGAGGTACAAGGCTCAACCCTTGCAGTGGCATAATCCTAAAAAGATTAACTTTTCGACATCTTTATACTCTGCCGACCGCTATTTTTTTGCTCACCAAAATTATCCAAAGGAGTTATACAAAAATTCACGATTGTCCCAACTTTTCCGCTTCAAAAAGAAGAGCAACTCAATTACATAAATGCGTTAAACAAGAACAAATCAATTAAAAATGGAAGATTCAAAAATATCGGGCTTTTGTCTCCCAACGTAACCTAACACTTAACCTCATAGCTGAGCGTCGCTTTAAGCTTGGATAAGCTCTCTCGGCGCGGGAATTTCGGTTCGCCCGATGTCTTACCTGTCCCATAATTGGGTAGAACTTAAGCGGTCATAGGTGCAAGCTTTATAGTTCTTACGTTCCTCTGTCAAGTCCGTCGTTACGGGTGCTCATCTATGGTAAGACAAAGAAGTAAAACAGTATTTATTTGTTAAATGTTGCGCTTTATTTAAAACAAGAACACGTTTTCCCAAAAAATTGGATATAGAAAGGTTAATTGATTGCTGTAAAAAAGGAAGACTTTATGTTTTCCTATGATATGTCTTCTGAGAATGAGGCAATATCATTGTCTAACGTTAAGGTATCTAATCGTGCAAGCAACATCGAATATGCAATTCGCGATATTATAGTGTACACTAAAGATCTAATTAAGAGCGGAAAAAAAATTTATTATCTAAACATTGGTGACCCAGCAGCATTCGACTTTAAAACACCTACAAGCTTCAAAGAGGCATTATGTAATGCCATTGCCAAAGAAGATAATTATTATTCACCATCAGAGGGTCGACCAGAACTCAGAGAAGCTATCGCAAATAAAGAGAAAAAAATTAACAACGTACACATCACATCAGAAGATGTACTTGTCACAGAAGGTATCTCAGAAGGCATTCAAATGTTACTTGGAGCCCTAATAGAAGAAGGAGACGAAATTCTTCTGCCAGGTCCAGCATATTCACCATACACTTCATACACTAAATTCTTTGACGGCATACCAATTTCCTATGAAACCATAGAAAAAGAAAACTGGCAACCAAACACCGATGATATACGTAAAAAAATCACCAAAAAAACACGAGCCATAGCAATCATTAACCCCAGCAACCCAACAGGCGCAGTTTACAACAGCAAAACTATCAAAGAAATCCTCAACATTGCAGGAGAACATAACCTGCCTGTAATAAGTGATGAAGTCTATGATCAACTTACCTACGATAAACAATTTGTAAGTGCCGCTAACTTAACGACTGATGTGCCAGTTATTGGGTTAAATGGTTTTAGCAAAGTTTACCAAATGACAGGCTGGCGACTTGGATATATGTACTTTAAAGATAAAGACAAACAATTAGCCGCATTAAAAGATGGCATAGAAAAAGAGTGCAGAATCCGCATTTGCGCTAACACACCAGTTCAAATAGCAGCAACCGCAGCATTAAACGGTCCACAAGACTTTGTTAAAGACATTATTGAACGTTTAAAGCAGAGACGAGACTTTAGTTGGAAGCGACTAAACGAAATTAAAGGAATAAGCACTACCAAACCAGAAGGAGCATTTTACATTTTCCCAAAAATTGAAGGCATAGGCACTCACTGGAAAACTGATAAAGACTTTGTTGTAGAACTTTTAAAAGAAACCGGAGTTCTAATTGTAAACGGTTCAGGCTTTGACCCAGTCTACGGTAAAGATCATGCAAGAATTGTCTTCTTGCCACCAATTGAAGAATTAGAAGAAGCATACAACGCTATAGAACAATTCACGAAAAAACATTAAGGGACGAAAATTACGGATAACCCGTAATTCCACCCTAAATAAGAGTTTAGATTGGTACACCTTGTGTTGGGTCGACAATTATTTTTTGGAATTCAGCCATCAATAGTTTAGTAACAGGTCCAGGTTTACCCTCACCAATTACACGCTTGTTGACTTCGCGTATGGGAGACATTTCCATAGCGGTTCCAGTAAAAAACGCTTCATCTGCAGCAAATAACATAAATGGTGTAAGATTAGTTACAGTAACTTTGATTCCAAGTTTTGCAGCTATACCTACAACAACTTCAGCAGTTATACCTGAAAGTGCACCGGTTGAAGTAGGAGGCGTGAAAAGCTCACCATTTCTAACAATAAACACGTTCTCGCCAACACCTTCTGCAACATAGCCATTACTTTCAAGACACATTGCTTCGTCAACACCATAAGCGTTCGCTTCAATTTTTGCTAATATACTATTTAGGTAGTTGAGAGATTTAATTTCGTGTGTTGTTGAATCAACTGGATTTCTTTTAACCCAACTAAATATGGTAGTTAACCCAGTCTCTTGCGCGTCAGCAGCTTTACATTGAATTGTGTCAGCAATGACAATAACTGAGGCTTTAGAACACTTGAGAGGATTTAGGCCTAAATCACCAATTCCTCTGGATACAACAAGACGTATGTAAGCATCTTTCATTTGATTTTTTCGTAGTGTATCTACTACAGCTTGAATCATTTCTTGTTTAGTTATAGGCACATTTAACATTATAGCGTGCGCTGAACGATACAGCCGATCAATGTGCTCTTTAAGTTTAAAGACTATACCGCTATATGCTCGGATGCCTTCAAAAACGCCGTCTCCATAAAGAAATCCATGATCATAAACAGAAATTTTAGCCTCTGGTTTAGGATAAAATTTCCCATCTATGTATATTTGAAGCTCATTATCCATTGTCTTTCACTTTTCACAGTTATTATTGCTCAATATTGATATAGGTTATTACATGGCGCGTATTGATTTACGTTTCTGATGTATCAGCCGTGGAATTGTGGACGTTTTGAAAGATATACTGGTAATGGTAAAGGTTTGTATGGTTTGCCAACAATTTTTTCAGACACTTTAACGATAAGTTGTTCAACAGTTAATGATTCCTGCTGGCCTCTAAGTTCGCGGACACGTACTGAGAGATTACCTGATTCGACTTCTTTTTCACCCACAACAATGACATATGGAATCCACTCTTGTTCTGCTTCGCGGATTTTTTTCTGTAATGTTGAAGCAGAATCATCAATGTCAACACGTATACATTTATCAGTAATTTGTTGTGTTATCTGTTCCACTTTATCGATGAATTTATCAGAAATGGGAATCAAACGTACTTGGGTTGGAGATAGCCACACAGGCAACATAGGGGCTTTGCCAGCCATTTGTTCAGAGTATGCTTTTTCGAGCAATGCGTAAATATCGCGTTCGATAGCACCACTTGGGCTACAGTGTAGAATTAGAGGAGATTGTTTTTCACCTCTTTCATCCACAAAAGTGATTCCGTATCGTTTAGCGTTTTCAACATCAATTTGATCAGTGCTAAGAGCGGCAGCTTTGCCTTGGTTATCAACAAAGTTAAGGTCCCACTTCAATGCAAAATAAAAGAATCGTTCATTCCAGACTTCAGCTAAAATTGGTTTACCAAATTTAACAACTAATGCTGCTATGAATTCTTTATGTTCAGCATAGAATTCTTTAGTAAAGCGCAGAGCTATTTCGTAATCGTTTTTGACTAATCCAATGTTGTCAAGCACATCAATACAAAGATCAAAACGTGTCATAAACTCTGACTTTGCTTGGTCATAATCAGCGCAAAAAGCGTGACAGTCAGGCATAGTAAATGCCCGTAGACGTTTTAATCCTACTACTTCACCACTTTTTTCGCGTCTAAAACTGTATCGTGTAAGTTCGAAAAGTTTTAGAGG
Organism: Candidatus Bathycorpusculum soli; assembly: GCA_031277345.1. Lineage (GTDB taxonomy): Archaea > Thermoproteota > Bathyarchaeia > Bathyarchaeales > Bathycorpusculaceae > Bathycorpusculum > Bathycorpusculum soli. The sequence continues at coordinate 1,528 of JAITMO010000081.1, read as the reverse complement.
TAACTGTTTGTAACTAATTTGGGCATCGTGCGCCATTAAAAATTGGCCAAAACAGGCTGCAAACCGTAGAAATAGTTCTTTGTCTTCGGATTTGAGTATGTATTGGCGTGCGGGAAAACGGTTGAGGTAGCTTGATAGACTGGGGTGGTTAAAGTCATACATTAGGGGTGTTTCAACTTCCATTCCACCGTAAGTTTGTATGCGGGTTGTGACGTATTGTTCAATTAAGGATTTTATCATACGACCTTTTGGGTACCAACGGACATTACCTGGGTCGCTACCAGGTTCATAATCTGCAATTTCTAAACGTTTCATTAATGGTACATGCGGGGGCATGACTGTTACTGCACGTGTTTTTTTGATTTCATAGTTTGAGAATTTTTGTAGATTAGAATTACCTTTGAATTTAAATTCTTCAATAGGTACAAGTGAGCCATCAACTTGGAGGATATGCCAGAAAGATTTGAGTGTGTCTTCAGCTTTAAGTGCAGCGGAAACAGGTTCTTCTTGCTTAGAGTCACATACGCCTGTATTTTTTGTTTGAAGTATAGGTTTTTGCGTGTCAGGGGTGTAAGTGCGGGCTTGTTCAGCCAAGGGATGACCTTTAATAGATATTGTAAATTGTTTGTTCCAGCCAAAAGGAGCTCGATAAGTCTCTATGCCTTTTTGTTTTGCATAGTTTTCCATTTCTTTTATTATATTAAAGGCTTCAGAGGGTTTAGAGAGGTTGCTGCTTAAATGTGCAAAGGGATAAATAAGAATCTTGTTTACCTTTAGTTTACCCAGAAATGCTCTTACATCGTTAATAGCTTTCTGTGAAACCTCAACATTATCACCCTCTTCTACGGATGTAAATAAGACGACTATTTCATCTAAATGAACTTCAGTTTTTTCCACTTCCTCTGCTTGAGAAAGTTCTTTTTCAACTGGTTTAAAAGTTATAGAATTAGAGTGCAACTGCAAAATTCGCATTTAGACAACCTTCTACATTCCATGACGCCATTTATCAAGAAGCTTATCTTTTTTGGATTTCTTTTTGTATTCTTTATAATGCTCTTTACATAAATAAGCACGTTTATCACTACCAATTTTCAGACCAGCTGATTTTACTTTATCAGCTGAAATTGAACGCTCAGCTTCACTGCTACAGTTAGACACACTGCAAGATTCACCTTTATCAATACGACCCAAACAAGTCACGCTCATAATTAATGTTTTATTATTGCTATATAACGCTATTAAAGTTTTTTTCATAAAGAGATAAACCAATAAAGAGAAACTTCCACAATAGCTAAAACGGTTAAGCCTTGCTGTCAACGTCTAAATTGTTCCACAAAAAAACAAGAAAAGTATGTGTTAAGAGAAGCATTAACGTTTAAAGACAAAGATTTTAACGAGCAGATACTCATTATAGCAGTGTAACTTTTAGTTAACTATATAACTAGCGGTGTGCATAGTAGTGTGGTGTTTGTATTGCCAAATCCCACATCAAAAGAAATTAGAGAAAAAATAATCCAACACAAACAAA
>JAITMO010000061.1 GCA_031277345.1 Candidatus Bathycorpusculum soli | reverse complement strand
GGTTATTTTGAGGTTGTAGTATAGAGGGCTTGTGCGTCTCAAACTGCTCTCTATGGTGCCTGTGCCTGTGAATGTTTGAGCCCCTGAATCGTAGAGGTCTTCCATTGCCATTTGTAGGGTTGTTTGGTCGGTGGTTTGTTCTTCAAGTTTTGATTGTAGGATGTCTGTTGTGGTGGTGTTTAGTGTGGATGTAAAGGTGGTGTCTATGGTGATTGTGTTGTCTATTGTCCAGTTTTGAAGGTTTGAGTCCCATTTGTAGGCTGTTGTGTTGATTGGTTTGTCGAAGAATTCGTATTCACAGGTAAAGTTTGCTTCAATATATTTGGGTGTGCCAAATAGGTTGGAGCCAATTGTTAGGTTGTAGTAGAGGTTGCTGGTAAAGTTTTGGTTGGTGATTTCTTTGGTTACTTTGGGGTTTAGTTGGTATTGAAGTTTGGCGTAACGTTCCTGTGCAGTGAAATATATGGGTGTGTGGGTCTGGTTTGTTAGGGTTTGATTTTTACTAACTCCTGCATCCTTAGCTATTTGCTCTAAATCCTTGTTATGAGCGTACAGTGCTGTTACGGTGTTTCCAAAGGGGGTAGTGGTTAGGGTTCCATTTGGAGAATTAATTTGATCTAATAGTTGGTTTTGCAAATCTTCTTGACTTACCGTTTGATTGTCAAAGTTTGGGTTTATTGTGGGTGGGAAGGTGAGGCTTGCTTGCCACTCAAACCATTCATAACCCGACCCATCTGCTGGCAGGGTTTTTGTCCATGTGTAGGTGTGGTTGGTGTTTGTTTCCCACAAAAACATCAAGGGTAGTTCACTGTTTAGATAGTTTTTTCCATCAACAATTAGAACTTGTTGGCTGGTTTTTGTGGTTATGCCTTGGGTTAAAAATTGGACGTTTGAGGATTGATTAAGAAAACTACTTACAGTAAGATTTGGGGTTAGGGTTTGTTGCATATTATCTGTTTCTGGGAGTTTTTGTGCGTAGCCCGTCCATGTGTAGTCGTCAATTATGGCTCGTTGGTTAAGATTGTAATTTGGGCCATTACCGTTATAGCGTACAATAAACACAAACGGTTTATCATAACTAGAACCACTGCCAGACGGAATAGTGTATGCAAGGACTACTGTGAAGTGGGGGTTCATACATGACAACCTCAACAGACACCAACGCCTCCGCCACCACAAAACATTCAGGCGTCCAATCGGGTTCAGGATCTATCTCAAAAACATGACCCCACACAGTAACACAAAACAAGTAAGTCCCAGCAGATGCAGACGGCAAAACCTCAAACAAACCAGACCCAAACCTAGAGCCCAAACCGTTACTATCAAACATACCAAAAACAGAAAAATCATAAGCGAGTTCTACGGTTTCAAAAACAAACTCCCCAGGCAAATCAACACGATAAGCCACCTCAAAACGGTCACACGGATAAAAAGACCCATCAGCATTCACAGAAACACACCCATACTTATCCAACAAAGGCATAACACTCAAAACAACACACTCACCACCAACCACAGATTGCACACCTTGAACCGAAAAATAAGATAAACTAGAAAGCAACAAAACAACCACTAAACACAAAACTCGTCCACCACCTAACAAACTCTTCACACTGTTGATTTCCAACAAAAACCACTACAAAAACTAACCCTCACCATAATATACTAAACACCTTCAACTTACATCTACACATTACATCAAATATAATCAAGAGTTTTAAAAAAACAAAAACACAACATAGATACAAATAGACAATTACTATAAATAATAACACAAAAAGAAAAAGGGGTAATTGACGCAAATTTTGTCTTACAACTTTTTCGGCAGACCCTTCTGTGCCTTCACCGCTTTTACACGCTCAGCCTCATCAAGCACACCAATCTGATACCTAGCAATTTCAAGCAAAACCTCAAACCGCTCCACCTTAGATTTTCCCGCCTTAATCATTTCAGCATTATGCGTTTCAAGATTAGACAAAACCGTCAACTCATTCATCGAAGCAAAATCACGAACATTATTCCTCTTTGCTAACTCGGAATTTTCCTCTCGCCACTGTTTTGCTGTACAACCAAACACTGCAACATTAAGTAAATCAGCCTCATCAGCATAAACCAACCACTCCGTCTGCTTAGTATAATCACTTCTGGGCAGAACATACTTTTTCACAGCATCAGTATGAATTAAATAGTTCGTTTTTGACAAAAACCGTTTAGCACTCCACTCCAATTTATGATAATCATTCTCAGCAATCTTTAAGCGTTGATATTCTTTTAAGAGAAACAATTTAAAAACTGGACTAATAGCTGAGCCAAACTCAAAAGCAATATCCTTATGCGCATATGTACCACCGTATCTGCCTGATTGCACATAAATACCAATTGCACCAGTTTTTTCAATCCATTGTTTTGCACTTAAAACAAACGTTGGCAATCCTGCCTGCATTTTAAAGTGGTCAAATTCGACCACTTTAAACATGGGATTATACATTAATTCCCATGTGCCTAAAAATTCTAGGGTGGAACGGTTGCGAATCCAGTTTTTTATAATGTCTGCTGCACGTGACTCTCCGCCTTTTGCTTTTGCCATGTCAGTAATACAGATATAGTCATCAACATCAAAAGATGCAATTGTCACAGGAATGTCCTGTACAGTTATGATGCTGGTTTTCTTTCTATTCATCCATAGTCTCCTAGTTTTAGACATGTTTGATGCTGTTTTGTTTTCAAAAGTATTCTTTGTTATTTATATATTGATAGTGGTAAAGTGTCAATGCTGCTGTTGTTTTAATAAAGTTATGGCGTGTGTTTAATTGTTTGTTTTATTGTAAAGATTGTGTATTAGGTGTTGTAATTAGGTTGTTTGTCTTATTATGTATGGTTGTGTGTAAGTTTAATTGTTCTGTGATTAGCTGTAATTGAAAAGTGTTATAGAGACTGTTTTGTTTAGGGTATTGTTTGGGTGTGTTGTTTTCTATGTAAACGCCTTTTTGCCCTGACTGTTAGTAACGGTTACTTACTCTGTTTTCAACAAACTTTCTGTGAAAATTTGATCCAAAAAACCAGTTTTACAAAACCACCAATAAACTATCACAAAAAACAAACACAAAAACACACAACAAACGGCACATACACTACCAAACCACACCACCCACCACCTTTAAGAGCAAACCAGAAACCTATGCTAAACCTTTAGAAACAACAAAACCCGCGTTTCTCAAAGTTTTAATCATATCCTCAAACGAAACCGCTACAACACTATCTGACCGCACCCGAACAACAGTCTTCTTCGAAAAACCATCATCAACATACCGCTCACCATTAACAAGCAAATGCCAAACAACCGTCAACATCTTACGTGCAACAGCAACATAAGCCACCCTCCGACCCTTCTTAGCACAAATACGCAAAAACATATCCCGAAACCGACAATCACACATAACAACACCATACGCCACTTGACTACTCGTAAAGCCTTTTTGCTGCATACATCGAAACAGACAACAATATCAGACAAAGTATACACATCCCCAAATTTTAATTCTTAGCAGCTAGTTTAGCTTTAAGCTCATCAACTTCCTTTCGCAATTTTTTTAGTTCAACAAGCAACGGAACCCCAAGCCATTCATAGTGAACCCCTTCAAGTTTGCCTTCATCATCACACCAAGTTAACTGCAGACAATGCTTATGAACTTCTTCTGCAACTATCCTATTTGCGTACCATCTGTTTTTGCACGATCTTTATCTTTCCAATCAAAAGCTACCGGCCGCAGATCATAGATCCATGAACAATCATCAACTGCATTTACATTCTCTTTGTATCTTTCAGACGAACTATAGGTACCTATCTGCCCAGTACTACTGTTTCTGTAGAGCAGACCTTGGCTCCCAGTGGCAACATATCCAAAGGTAGATAACCATTGGTTGAAAAACCTCCGCTGCCGGGATTTGGTGATTCGCATATTAGGTAATTTTTTGTATCTTCCTAGGGGGTACTTCTATGTGGGGTAGGGTTGAGCATGAGTTGTTTTGTTTTAATTCTGGGTTGGGGTTTAGGGGTGCGCCTGTGTCTATGGAGGCTGCGGTTAGATTGATTGGCGGTGAGGGTGTTTTGGAGGGTTTGGATAGGGTTTGTGTTAGGGATGATGTAAAGTTTGATTTGGAATTAGGGGTTTCTATTGGTGATGGGGGTGTTTGGGGTTAATTTGGTGGAGCATGCGTTTTATGGGTGTTGGAACTATATACAATTTATCCAAATAAACGTTAACTGCAAGTTGGCTTGTGGCTTTATTTTTGTGTCGTGTGTGAGTGAGTTTGTTTTTTGTGGTTAGGTTTGTTGTTGTGTGAAAAAAATTGTTACCATAACGCCGCCCCACTATATTACAATTACGGTTACAATTTCGATAACTTTATATTTTTGTGTTAAGGTAATTATAGGCGGGTAAGCTTTAAAAAATAATGACACTACTCACAACAAGCAGGGTAAATAGCCTTGATGTCAAAACCACAAAGTAATAACATCAAGACTGACTTAACCCTACTTACTGAATAGACATTAAAGTATTTTAGCATTACCCAAAAACAAAATGTGGTGAACAATGGTTTATGGTTAACAATATATTTAAAAAATGTTTGCCTCTTGTAACAATGGCGTTAATTTTATGTTTGCTTGCTCAAATACCGTTTTCTGTTTTTGGAACAGAAATTCAGGAACCGGTAACAAAAAACAGAGTAAAGTACGCCGATGTTACAACAGGCAAAGAAAATAGTGGCTCACTTTTAGGCGATAAAATCACTGCAAACGGTGCAGAATATAACATCACACTTGATGGCGAAGTAGTTGGCAGTCTGGTTTTCAATAAAAATGACCCATACATTACAATTATTCTCACAAGTACTGTTGTAGTTGATGTTACATGGAGCTGTGCATCAAAATATGCAGATTGTACCCTTGATGGCGTGGGCGTATACAAAATACCGCAGTTGCTCCAAGATAACGGCAGAACCCAAAGTTTCAACGCTATATGGATAACCAATGTGCAACAGGGTACACCTGGTAACTACCAAAACATTTCTGCCCAACAAGCAAAACAAATAATAAACAACACACCTAGCACAGCGATTCTAGATGTCCGAAATTGCAGCGAAGCAAAATTTGATCATCTCTACAACTCATTAAACATACCTGTCTACTTGCTTGAAGCTGTTATAGATTTTTACATAACACAACCAGATGCAGAAATTATTGACTATAGAAGTGTCACACTGATGGAGCATATTGATGATCCAATAATTGTTTATTGCGCAAAAGGTTCACGGGGCGTAGAAGCAGCAAGTATACTTGCACAAAAAGGTTTTACTAACGTCTACAATGTTGTTGGTGGCATAAATGCTTGGAGACAGGCTGATTTGCCATTCTATGATGCAGCGCATCACATAGTGGATAACGAGCACAACATTACTATTGACCCATGGGTA
>JAITMO010000036.1 GCA_031277345.1 Candidatus Bathycorpusculum soli | reverse complement strand
GGAGGGTTTTTCTAAGACTCCTCTTAGAGTGAAGGCTAAGATTAGTGATAATGATAATGATGGTGGTGGTTTGTTTTTGGGTGATGTTGTTGGTGTTTTGGGTTATGTTGGGCGGTTGGTTTTTGATGGTGGCTAATTAGTAGGGTTGTGTTTGGTCTGTCGTAGTGTTTGTAGGGTTTGTTAGGTGATGGTGTTGTTGGTGTTGGTTTGTGTTGTTGTTTTGAGTGTTGCCGAGTTTTTTGTCGGTATATTGATTTTTTATTGCTGTTTTTGTAGAAAATGTTGGTTTTTTGTCGTTAATATTGGTCAGGAAAAAAAGACGTTTTCCATAGGAAAAATGTAAGACAATTGCTATATCGAGTAGCTCTTTTGGTTTGGGGAAAAGTTTATTATTTTTTCTTTTTTTTTTCGTTTTCTCCGAAAGAGTTTAATATTCTGTGGGACTATTTTGTCTTTCATTATAAGAGGTTACTATATGACTAATCAATCCTCTGTTGAAAAACCTAAAGATTTGGTTGTTTCACCACCCCCACAAATTAATGGTACAATGTCAAAAACTCGAGTGATGACCTACACTTTCGTTGCTTTGATGATTATTACTGTCATTACAGCTGCTATGTGGTGGCCAGTTATGACCCCCACAGAAAGCCAAATAACTGCTTTTGAAAAAGGCGGTATAACTGGCTTTATTGCAATGCCCCTTGGCGCAATTCTTTTGATAAATGCTCTCATTGCTGTTGGCGTAGCTGTGTTGAGTGATTTTATAATCGGAAAAACCGCTGCTGATAGCGAAATAAACACAATGTCAGCGGCAGTCTTCGGTTTAATTGTGACTCTTTGCTTCTCTATCGGTCTTCCTGGAATGTCACAAGCCTTCGAAGCAATGCCCCTTCAAACATTAAGCGCGCCTAGCTGTTTTATCTATGTAGCTTTAACATCATTCATCGGTCTTGTTGTTTTCAAGAAACTTCAAGGAATGACAGGACGCAAATATCTAAATCCTGCTGCTGCCGCAAAATTCATAGTATTACTCCCTGGTCTCTTTACAGTGTTTCTTACAAAGCAACACTGGGCTGCATATGTTGGTGATAATCCTGCTAGTGGCGGTATAGGCATGCCTCAACTTGCAAGTGCTATCGATAATGTTGGTGTCACATCATTTGGAACTTATCTCCGTGGCTGTTATAGTAGTCCTATGCTACCAGAGCCTAGCAGTCTTGAATCTGTGATGCTTTTGACAAAGTTCCACGGTTGGCCTGGTGGCGCATCTAGTATTGCTGTGATAATTGTTGGTGTTGCATTGATTTTCTTGTTGCGTGGATATTTCAAATGGAAGATTACTGCCACATACTTCGCTAGTGTTGCTGTGATGTCTCTTATTATGACTGGTATTTACGGTGGAGATCCAATAGTGCGTTTACTGTTCGAGTTGTTTATTGGAAGTTCGATATTCTTAGGATTCTTCATGGCTACTGATCCTGCAACAACGCCCTATACAAAAACTGGACAGATAATCTTCGGTGTCGGTTTAGGTATATTAACAGTGCTTATTCAGACGTACATGAACTTCTTCGGCGGAGCCTTGCTTGCATTGCTAATAATGAACTTGACTGTACCACTCTTAGACCGTATAGGAATCCATAAACCATTTGGGAGATGAACAAAATGCCATATGAACATATAAAAGAAGTCAAAGATCAAGCACGTATAACACCAATTGAAACCTTTCCAGACCCAAAAACCGCAATAGTCATCCTAAATCAACACTCTGGGAAACCCCTTTCCCCACTTGTTGCTGTTGGTGACTCTGTAACGGTAGGTCAAAAAATCGCTGACTCAAAAGAACGCATAAGCTCACCAGTACATAGTCCAATTTCCGGTGAAGTTATCAAAATCGGTAATATTTACAACCACTGTATAGAGACATTCTCAGAAGCAATTTACATCGAAAATGACGGCAAAAAAACCAAAGATAAATCTCTATTACCAATATCTGAATCTGAACTAGGAAAAACTAAATCAGCTGATTTACTAAACATAATTCACGAAGCAGGCATAATTGGTCTTGGAGGCGCAGGCTTTCCAACACACATTAAACTAGCGCCTCCAGCAGATTTTCCAATCAAAAATTTAGTTGTAAATGCTACTGAAGGCGAACCATACGACACAGCTGACGAACGCTTACTAATCGAAAAAACTGCAAACTTGCTACGCGGTGTTAATGTAATTAAAAAGATCTTAGGTAATCCCAAGGTAACAATTGCAACCAAGGTATCTAAAGCTGCAGCAGTACCAAAACTACAAGAAGTTTTTGGCAATGAACCAGACACAACAGTAGTTGCAGGACACTTTAAATACCAACAGGGCGATGCAAGCGTTTTACAAAAAGCACTATTTGGTTATGAAACACCTCCAACAAAGCGTTCCTACGAAATGGGTTGTATTGTTCAGAACGTTGCTACAATCAACGCGATAGCAAACGCAGTATTTGAAGGTGAACCACTCATAAGCAGAGTAGTTGCATTCAATGGTGAAGTTGCACAACCAAAGAACTTGCTGGTAAAAATCGGCACTCCAATAAGCGACATCTTTAGCCAAAACAACCTTGATATGACTGATGTAAGACAAGTTGTCGTTGGCGGGGTTATGATGGGCCATGCAATTCCAACAACTGAGGCACCAATAACTAAACGAAGCTCAAGCATTATTTCATTCTCTGAAAGCAACGCTAAGAAAGAACAAAAACAGACTGCTTGTATTCACTGTTCAAAGTGCATCAGCGCTTGTCCAGTTAAGCTTCATCCTATTCTGATCTATAATGCGATTATGAAGCCTGATATGGAAAAAGCAGAGAAACTTTGGAACAAAGATTGCATTGGTTGTGGAACTTGCTCATACGTTTGTCCATCACGTATACCATTAGCAAGTGCCATTATGGCATCACGATAAATGCCAAACTATCATGTTAGCATGGTTTACCATGCGACCATTTTTTTAATTTAAGCAAGTTTTTAGTTGTTTTATTGGCTTTATTTTTGGTTTTTGTAGTGAAGGCTAAATATTGGTTTGTTATTTTCAGTTTTTGTAGTGAAGAATCATGACGTACTGTCCTGAATGTGGTGGCGAGATGCATTACGTGGCTGTTAGCAAGTTATATATTTGCAAGAGTTGTGGTTTGTCTGTTACTGGTCAAGAGCTTGACGAGTTAAGAGATAAAAATAGACCAAGCGATGAGACTGAGGAGGAGCTACGAGAGAATCGCCGTAAAGAGTACCTCAAATGGTATTTGAGTAAAAAATAGTGTGTCATGTTTAGCATGGCGCGTTTACGTTTTCTTAGAAAAGACTCTCGTTATTAATTGTTGTTGGCAAAAGATTATTACTTTCTTTTGGTGTTGTTTATGCGTGAATTATATGCCTCTTGCATTTATTATTGGGACTGCTGGTTCTGGTAAAAGTTTTTTCACGGCAGCTTTTAGTGAGTGGTTAAAAATGTCTAAACAGGATGTTGCTGTGGTTAATCTTGATCCTGGTGCGTTAAAGTTGCCTTACTCGCCTGATGTTGATGTACGTAATTATGTCGATGTTGGTAGTTTGATGGAACAGTATGGTCTAGGGCCTAATGGTGCGGTGATCATGGCAGCTGATCTTATTGCAGATGAGGTTGAGAATTTGTCTCGTGATATTGAGTCGACTAACGCTGATTTGGTGTTGGTGGACACGCCGGGTCAGATGGAGTTGTTTGCTTTTCGGGCAAGTGGACCGTATATTGTAAATGAGCTTACACGTGATCCGAAGGCGTTGCTTTATCTTTTTGATGCTGTGTTTTCTATTAATCCTTTGAACTATGTTTCAAATATGTTTTTGTCTGCTGCTGTCTATAATCGTTTCTTTCAACCGCAGTTGCATGTTTTGTCAAAGTATGATTTGGTTCCTAAGAAAGATGTTAAAGCTATGGCTGATTGGTCTGTTAGTCCATTAGCTCTTGAGGATGCAATTGAGGCAAAACTCGAGGGGTCAAAACGTATCTTTAGTCAAAATATGATGAAGGCTATTAATCAGTTAGGTATGCATTTTTCACTCATGCCGGTTTCTTCAAAGACTAACGGTGGACTGAATACTGTTAATGCTGTGCTCGAGCGTATATTTATGAGTGGAGAAAAATATACAACTTAATTCTTTTCAGGAAATGGATTATCTTTTAAAAGTTTTTTTTATATTCGTGAGTGTATTTGTGGTTGTCCTTTGTTGTTATGTCTCTTGACTGTTGAATCTTTGTAAAATTTTTAATGGTAAAACAAACGGGTAAATGTTTTCTTTGGTTTGTGTTGTGCTTTCTTGGTTGAGTTTCAGAAAGGCTTTTTAAGAAATTTGTTTAGTTAATTACTTTAATACTATGTGTTGAAGGATTCTTTATGAAAATAAATGGAAAATATTTGTTTACCTCTGAATCTGTTGGTGAGGGTCATCCTGATAAGGTTGCTGATCAGGTTTCTGACAGTGTTCTAGATGCAATACTTGCAAAAGATCCTAAAGCGAGAGTTGATTGTGAAACAATTGTTATGCAGGGCACAGTGATGGTTACCGGTCAAATTACTACGGGTGCACCTGTGAATATTCCTGCGATTGTGCGTCAAACTTTGCGAGAAATTGGTTTTAATAACTCTAAAGATGGTCTTGATAGCGACACTTGTGGTATTTTTGTTTCTTTAACTGAGCAATCGCCTGATATTGCTATGGGTGTTGATGAATCAAGTGATCATGAGCAGGGTGCGGGTGATCAGGGCATGGTTTTTGGTTTTGCTTCTAATGAAACCAAAGAACTAATGCCTCTGCCAATTTTGTTATCTCATAAACTTGTTAAGCGATTAGCTGAGGTGCGTAAAAATGGTGAAATGCCTTATTTGCGTCCTGACTGTAAGGCTCAAGTTACTGTTCAATATGATGATGGTAGACCAAAATGTGTTAAAACTATTGTTATTGCTGCTCAAAACAATGGTTCTGTTGCAGATGTTGTTTTAAAGGAGCAGATAATTGAAAAAGTAATTAAACATGTTGTTCCAGCAAGTTTGATACCTGAAGACATTACATATGTTATCAATGGTACTGGCAGGTTTGTTATAGGTGGAACTTTGGCTGACTCCGGTTTAACCGGTAGAAAAATTATTGTTGATACCTATGGTGGTGTTGGCAGTCATGGTGGTGGTTGTTTTAGTGGCAAAGACCCCTCAAAGGTTGACCGTAGCGGTTGCTATATGGCACGTTACATTGCCAAAAATATTGTTGCTGCCGGCTTAGCAGAACAATGTGAAGTTCAAATAAGTTATGCTATAGGTGTAGCTCAACCAATATCTGTACTAGTTAACACTTATGGTACAGGAAAACTTTCTGACGCGCAAATCCTTGATTTGGTGCTAAAGAATTTTGACATGCGACCCCGTGCAATTACTCATCATCTCCAGTTGCTAAGGCCAATTTATAAGAAAACCGCTGTGTTTGGTCACTTTGGCAGAGACGATATAGTTTTTCCATGGGAACAATGCGACAAAGTTGCTGATCTGCGCAAAGACGCAGATGCAACTATCGCATAATTTTTTATAAAAAATGTTACGTTAGATATGTCAAATAGACAATTTCAAAGCACAAAGCACGCGGTTGTAGTCTAGCTCGGTAGGACATCAGCTTCCCAAGCTGATTACTCGGGTTCAAATCCCGGCGACCGCACCACATCTCTGTATATGATGCGCTTCCTCCAGTTTCGGTTTTAAAAACCCCAAAAACCAAAATAAACATGACACCAACTCCTGAACGTCCAGTACACGATTATCAACAGCGCCTCAACAGATCACGCTACAACACAAAACAGCTTCCCAACGGAGAAAAAAGTCTGCAATTTCTAGACCACCTTAATGCCCTTGGGCTCACTGTAGGTCGAGTATCCAAATACGTTGCCCATCTACCCACACTGTTGTGCATAATGGGCAAAGTTGACCTTAACGCCCTGACTAAAACTGATGTTGAACATGTGATTGCCCTTATAAATAACAGACCAAACAAATAATCCACCAAAACATGACCAACAAACTGGCTCTATGCAAACTTCTTCAATACGCTAAAGTATGTAGTTGTGCCAAAGACATCCCCATACAATCTGAGATAAGTTGGATAAGTCTTGCCATAAAAGAAAAAAATCCTCGTGTAACCCCTGAAAGTTTGTTTACTCCCGAAGAAATAATAGCCATACTCAAAGCAGCCGCTAGCAAACGTGATAAAGCCATGGTTTATGTGCTCTTTGAAGCTGCTCTGCGTCCGGGTGAGCTTTTAGCCATGCGCATAAGCAGCATAATCTTAAAGACGAGTACTGCCTCATTGCAGTCAACCGGTAAAACAGGCATAAAACGCATACACTCCTTGTAACCTCCAGCGGACCCCTTTTAGGCTGGTTAGAAGAACATCCATACAGAGCAGACCCCCAAGCGCCTCTATGGTGCGAATTAGACAACAAGAACGAAAGCACCCGGCTTAAGCTACAAACTTTCGTTTAACAATTAAACGCTTAGCACGCAGAGCAGGTCTAAACAAGACCATATGGCCATACCTATACCGCCACACTATGTCGCTTAATTCAAATTATTTGGGTAGAACAGATTTACAACATAGCGTTGAGAAATGCCTATACTATACGCTCGCGCTCTATTCTGCGTTTGGTTTGGGCTTTTTCTTTCCCGTAAAGTCCGTTGATACAATTTTGAACACACAGACATTTGTAGCTTGTTCAGGGGTAAATGTGGCTTCTCTGCCGACTTGGTGGTTGAACATTATAGATAAGGCATTGCATTTTTCATCGGCATCCTCAATAAACGCAGTTTTCCCGTACCCGATAACGCTTGCAAAATAATAGCCGGAATTGCATGGAGTTTCGGAATGAACCGGTTCCCCTTCATGCGCCATCTCAAAACACACCTTGTTATCGCGCTTCAATATGTCCAATTTTCTACCTTCCAACGCACTATGGAAATATAGTTCCAGTACGTTTCCGCTTTGGATTTTATAACCGTAACTTAACGGCACAACGTAAGGCAAACCATCGTCAACCATTGCGACATGGCATATTTTACATTGAAGCAGAATTTCTTCAATGACGCTAATATCCGTTACCTCCCGGTCTTCTCTTCTCATATGCACCCTCGAAAACATAAATACTACCGTGATATTTTTAGATTTATTGTTAATGCAGAAAATAAATCTACCTGCAAATTATACCATGTTCGCTTTACTTAAAACAACGAAAAGAAATAACCGCCGTTCCGACTATCAAACCTATCAATGGGCGAGTAGTATTTGCTAACGCAAATCTCCACCCTTAAACCATTGACAGGCTTGATTTTTGCCGTGCCATTTCGCCATCGACAACGGGGAACAGGATAAATCTTGACCCCGCAGCCGTCCGCTTCATTTTGCGGCAAAACCGTCTACACTTTTACCCTGCTGATTGTAGGCTATGCAGGGAGCTACGCGCCCCTGCACCCGCGACCTCAAACAGGGAATAGGATTATACCGTAACAGCCGAATGTAGACATTTGCTACTTTTTACCCCTTGCGCCACAAGACTTTCAAGCTACGATTTTGACGTGGCCAGGGTATTATACCTAAACACCGCGAAACGGCTTTAATCTATCCACATGAGCATTTATGCGCCTTTTCAAAGGCTTTTTTCCGGTCCGTAAAAAGTTCCTCTTGGCAAAAACCACAAGTGATTGAAGAGTTTCCCAAGCTTCGTTTAGAGGTGGAGTCGTTGAGGGAGACGTTGGAGATTTTAAGTGATAAAGAGTTAATGGCTGATATAGAACAGAGTAAAAAGGACAAATGCTGAAGGGCGTGTCTATACCCGTAAAGAACTGTTAGAAGAATTGAATATTAGATCTCTTCGGAAATTAATATATGTAGTGGGTGATGGTTGTTGTTGAGAGATTGTTGTGGTAGAGTTTAACAAGTATGAGCGTGCAATGGAGTTAAATGATCAACATTTCAAATTGTTGGTGGGCGTAACAAAACAAACTATTTATTGTAGAAATGGCTGGGATTCTAAAACAATCCTATAATGCAAAACATAAACGCAGAGGCCGTCATGCCAAGCTCCCAGTTGAAATGATGCTTATGATGGCTTTTGAGTATTGGTGTTAATATGTTACTTTTTTTGAGCTTGGTTTTGAGTATAAAGTTGCTGAAAGTACTGTCCATGACATAGTTGTGTGGGTGGAGGATACTTTGATAAAATGTGCAAAGTTTACTCTTCCAGGTAAAAAAGAGCTACTTACAGCAGACAACGGGATAGAGGTTGTCTTGGTAGATGTTACGGAGAGTCCAGTGGAGCGTCCCAAAAAAAGCAGTGCGACTGGTACTCGGGAAAAAAGAAACGCCACACAATTAGAGCGTTGATTTTTGTTAATCGTAGAACATTTGAAATCATTGCAATAGCACAAGGGTAGTGGTAGTGTGCATGATTTCAAAATGTACAAAGAGGTGGTGGGTGCTACTGTTTTAGAAGGTATTAGGTTTTTGGCTGATAGTGGTTTTCATGGAATTTTAGCGTTTCATAAAAATAGTGAAATACCAAAAAAGAAGTCCAAATATCATCCGCTTAGTGTGACGGAGAAAGTTGAAAACAGACGTATTTCGCAAGAGAGAATATTTGTTGAAAATGTCATTGCAAAGTTTAAGGTGTTTAAAATTCTCTCAAACAAATATCGTAACAGACGAAAACGCTACGGCCTACGTATGTCACTAATTTGCGGAATCTACAATGCAGAACTAAGGAAACGATAATTCCCGAAGAGGTCTAATGATGTTTGCAACACTTACATTGTATAGTGTAGCCATTATTTTTTGTGTGAGCCAAATATTCTCGTCTTGGTAACGAACTTCAAAGGGTTGCTCATTATCGCCCACTGTTGCAATGAATGTCAGATATTCCGCTGCGCTGGAACGAATTGTTATGTTATTTTTTACATCGTTAGTTGACGTCACAATTACTCTTCTACATCTACTGCTGATGTTTTTCTTATTTTTGGATGTTTCTTTATTACAGTCAATTTGTCCATTTGTTGCAAGTATTCTTCACTTCATGTAATCCTCATCTACATTCAAATTGACTATTTGCTGGCATTTCAAAGAGGGCCATATCGTTATGTAGCCATACTAATGGTTTTATCCCTGAAGTTTGGAGAAAAAGTTTTTTAGAGGTTAAGCATATTTAGTTTGTTAGTGTTTAATATGAACCTCAAAATTTGAACCACACTTTTGAGGAAACGCAACATATACAAGTCGCCCAATTCCGGCAACCGCACTATATCTCTGTATGATACGTTTCCTCAAGTTTCGGTTTTTAAAACTCTGAAAAACAAAATATGTATGAGACTTTGAGCTTTCTGTCCACAACTATCAACAGCGTCTCAATAGATCACGTTACAACGTAAAACAACTCTTAACGGTGAAAAATGTTTGTAGTGTGGTTTTTGTGAGTAGGTGTTTGTTGTTTAGTAAATTTGTGTGGTAGATTACGATTTATTTATGTTGTGTGTTTTGGTATTTTGTTTGTGGTTTTGGTGTTTGGTTTGTGGGGTTATTTGTTTTTTCAGGTTTTGTGGTATGTGTGCATTTTTCTGTTTTGTTTATAGATGTATTAAAATTTGGAAATAAATTGATTTAAAGCATAACCCGTTTTTGGGGCCACGTAATGTGTTTAGGCGGTAGTTTTTTTCTGTAAAACTAATGTTATCCAATTGCTTATGGACTTGGCTATACTTCTTCTGTTTCAACTTAAGGTATTCTAAACTAAGTCATTACATGCAAGTTAATATTAAGCAAAATTATTATCTCTAACAAAGCTGTAATCAATAATTACTGGAGAAAAAGCGGACATGCCAAAAAACTATACCTATGACGATGCAGGAGTAAACCGTAAACAAAGAGTGGAGTCAAAAAAACATCTCAAACTCCTGCATGAAACATATTCACAAAGCATTTTTGGTCCAATTCTAAAACTACCTTATGGAAATATTTTTCCTGCTGGACAGGATCAATATCTTGACCTTGTCATTGAAGGCGTGGGTACCAAAGTTCTAATTGCGCAACTAATCAAAAAATATGATACCATTGGTATAGACGCAGTCGCTATGGCCGTAAATGACGTTATACGCTCAGGTGCAAAACCTCTTTCAATTGCCGATAACATACACGCCCAAGAAAGCAACCCTGAGCTAGTTAAACAATGGCTAACCGGTATTGCTCATGGCGCCGTTGAATCAGGTTGCCCAGTTACTGGAGGTGAGATCGGTGATGTGGCTGAAATAATCAACGGATTAACCCACAACACAGGCTTTGACTTGGTTATAGCATCCGTTGGTGTGGTAAACAAAAAAGACATAATCACAGGCGAAAACATCAAACCCGCAGACCCTATAATCGGACTTGCCAGTAGCGGTCTACACAGCAACGGTGTCACCCTTGCCCGTAAAATCCTCTTCAAACAATGGGGTGGAAAATACGAGCCAACTGACATCCCAGAGGGCCTAAACCGTGAAATAGGCATAGAAGCCATAGAACCAACAAAAATCTACGTTAAACCTCTCCTCGAATTAACTTCAAAAATAAAAGTCAAAGCAGCCGTACACATTACAGGTGATGCTTACACTAAATTCAATAATCTCACACAAACCTCGCCAGGCATAGGTTTCAAATTCAACAACTTCCATCCGCAACCAATCTTTGCTCTAATACAAAAAACAGCTACTGAAATAGGTTATTCTCTTTCTGATGAAGAATTGTTTAAAACTTTTAACATGGGTTGGGGTTTTGGTATAATCGTGGACAAAGCAGATCTTGATGAAACACTAAATATCCTTGGTCGTACTGGAATTGGAACTGAAGTTATTGGAGAAGTCACTGATAGGCAAAAAGTTGAAGTTATATATAATGGTATACGAATGGTTTTAATCTAATTTTTACTTGTTTTAATAGGAAAGCGTTTAAATCTTCAATCTTCTTCATTAAAACTTATGAAATACACTGTTAAAATAGACATAAGCCTAAAACCGGGGCACAATAACCCTGAAGGCGAAGCTACTACACGAATGTTAAAAGAACTCAATTATCCAGTTGAGCAAATAGCTGTACACAAAATTTACGTGATCACTTTTCAAGCCTCTTCACAGGCCGAAGCAAAATTAAAAGCTGACGAAATGTGCACACGTTTACTTACAAACCCAGTTCGAGATAACTATACAATAAGTGTAGTGGAGCAATAATATGCCTTCTAACCTGTACATACAACGTACCTCTGTAGACAATGTTATAGAAGTAGCTATAGCTAAAGCTACAGACACAGAACTTGTTGAAATCAGCAGTGAACTTGCTTTGGGCCTAAGCTTTGATGAAATGAAAATTATACAAACTTATTTTAAACGTGTAAATCAAAATCCATCAGATGTGGAACTTCAAATAATTAGTCAAACTTGGTCTGAACACTGTTGCCATAAAACTTTTAAAAGCAAAATAATTTTTAACGACAAAGAAATCAATGGTCTCTTTAAAACTTACATATCTAACGCAACTAAAGAAATTAGCGCTCCTTGGTGCTTTAACGTTTTTGAAGACAATGCTGGCATTGTCAAATTTGATAAAGGTTATGGCATAGCAGTAAAAGTTGAAACTCACAACCGTCCCACTGCTATAGAACCATTTGGCGGCGCAGCAACCGGTATTGGCGGAGTAGTGCGTGACATCCTTGGAGTGTGGGCTGACCCTATTGCCTGCACTGACGTCTTAGGTGTTGGTCCCCTCGACTTTGATTACCATAAACTTCCCATAGGCGTTAAACACCCCAAATACATTTACCAAAATGTCGCAGCCGGCATCAGTTTTTATAGTAACAATCTGGGAATCCCCACAGTTAATGGTGCAATCTTTTTTGACGAATCATACATTGGCAACGTTACAGCATATTGTGGTTGTATAGGTATCTTACCTCTAAATAAATACGCTAAAAACGCCAAACCTGGTGATTATTTTGTTATGGCAGGTGGAAAAACAGGACGCGACGGTATTCAAGGTGTAATTTTTGCATCTGCTGAACTTACAAAAAAATCTGATAACGATGTTAGTCGACCAGCAGTGCAAATCGCTGATCCCATAACAGAAGAAAAACTTAAACGCGCTACGCTGATAATTCGCGACCGCCAATTAGCCTCAGCAACAACAGATCTTGGTGGTGGCGGTTTATCCTCAGGCGTAGGTGAAACTGCTGAACGCTATGGGTGCGGCGCAACTGTTGAACTCTCCAAAGTTCCCCTAAAATATCCAAGTTTATTACCCTGGGAAATTTACATCTCTGAATCCCAAGAACGTCAACTATTTGTTATTCCTCCTGAAAATTTGGAAACTGTGCTAACAATTTTTGAACAAGAAGAAGTAGAAGCAACACCAATTGGCCAATTAACCAAAGAACGCCGACTAAAACTAACATACAAAAACACTCCAGTCGCAGACCTAGATATGACTTTCATATTCGATATACCCACATCCACAAAACAAGCAACCTTGAACAATTCCACAAACGTTGAGCCTAACTTTGCAGAACCAGCTAACCTCACACAACCCCTGATGCATTTACTCGCAATGCCCAATATTGCAAGCAAAGAAAACATAGTTCGAACGTATGATCATGAAGTTAAAGGTAATACTGTCCTTAAACCTTTTCAAGGTAAATACGCTGGTCCTAATGACGCTGCAGTTTTAAAACCGCTTGACAACTCTTGGAAAGGGCTCACAATTTCATGTGGTATGAATCCTACTTATGGTAAAATTGATCCGTACTGGATGGCTGCTTCTGCAATTGATGAAGCAATCCGCAACAACATAGCTGTGGGTGGACGCAGAATTGCCCTACTTGATAATTTTACTTGGGGCAATCCTGAAAAATCTGAACGACTCGGCTCTCTTGTACGAGCATGCCAAGCGTGTTATGACATTTCAAAAGCTTACAAAACACCCTTCATATCAGGTAAAGATAGCCTCTATAACGAATCCATCTTGGGGCCCGTTACACCAACATTGCTAATTACTGCAATAGGTATTGTTCCAGATATACGCTCCGTAGTTTCCATGGAACTTAAAAACTCTGGAAACTTGTTGTACATTCTTGGCACTACCTATCCCGAACTAGGCGGGTCAGAATACTACAAACTTAACGGTTATCTTGGTGCAAGTGTACCCAAATTACATGCATCTAAAGCACGTAAAAACTACTATAACCTCACTAAAGCTATCGGTTCTGGTATGGTAAAGTCTTGTCATGACCTATCTGAAGGTGGTTTAGCTGTTGCGGCAGCTGAAATGGCTTTTGCCAGCAATATCGGTCTAACTTTCGATCTAAAGGCTGTACCTAATAAAGCAGTTGCCCGAAACGATTTTCTACTATTCTCTGAATCTAACAGTCGTCTTCTAATCGAGGTACATCCAAAAGATCAACATGATTTTGAAGCCCTGATGAAAAACAGTTGTGCACTAATTGGTGAAACAACAAAAACCGAAAAACTACAAATCCACGGAATAAACAACAAATTAATAATTGATGCCTCTCTATCAGAACTTCGAACAGCATGGAAAAAAACCCTAAACACCGAGGTGCCCTAATTATGAAAACCCAAGACATTAAAGTTTGTATCATGCGTGCAGGCGGAACTAATTGTGACTTCGAAACAGCACGAGCCTTTCGAATACTTGGTGCACAAACAGAGATCAAACATGTAAACGAGCTGGTAAAGAACAATAGTCTGATGGATTACAACATAATTGTTCTTTCTGGAGGATCCTCGTTTGGAGACTATGTACGTGCCGGCGCAATCTTTGCAAGAACTCTAAACGCAAAATTAGGTAAACAAATGAAACAATTCATAGACGAAAACCGACCACTACTTGGAATCTGCAACGGATTTCAAATCCTTGTCGAATACGGGTTGCTACCCGGTTTCGAGGGCCCAAGCCAACAACCCGAAGCAGCTCTTACCACTAACATTCCACAAGGTTTTAAGTGCCAATGGATTTACCTGAAAAATGAAAACAAAGGTAAATGCTTATTCACAAACCAAATTCCCCAAAACAAAATCTTACACTTACCTATCGCACACAGCGAAGGGCGACTTCTCTTTTCAAAAGAAAAAGAAAAACAAACACTACAAAAATTAATCGACAACGACATGATCGTCTTCCGATACTGCAACGAAGACGGTACCACAACAGACCCCAACGGCACGTATCACAACATAGCCGGTATTTGCAACAAAGAAGGTACAATATTTGGTCTAATGCCCCACCCAGAACGCGCCATATACTTCTGGCAAGAGCCAACATGGACACAAAAACAACAACATACCTCACCATATAGCGATGGCAAACTCATATTCGAAAACATCCTGAACAGCATAGCCAAAAAACAATAAACAACCCAACCAAAAACCATTTCTTTTATAACATTTAGCTCAACACATTACCCGCACAACAACTTTTACCGTCAATTCCTTTTATTCATTTTTGTAAAAATTATAGATAAAATTTAAAACAAATCATTCAATAAAACGGTAGGTAGTATTTATGACAAATAACCAACAACAAATACCTATGCTAAAATGGCTTGAGCAACACAATATCACAATGCACGATCTCATTGAAACTGCACTGGAAATGTACGTACCACACCCCGGTGTCGAAACCTCTCAACAAGCCACAAAAATCCTAGAGGAAGAACTCACTATAGCACTCTCTGACCCAAACATAACAACCCTAATCACCGCAGCTTTCCACGCACAAGACGACGCAGAAAAAGAACTAATACCTGGTTTAAGCCTAGAATACTTTATGGGCAAACCGGGCTTAGTTGCAGACGAACTAATCGGTATAGCTATTGCTACATACATTGCAGGAGCAAAAGGCATGTTTGAATACGTCCGATTCGACCAAGCAAAACCGGGTATTCTCAAAAAACTCGGTCCCCTGACAAATGACCCTATAGGTGCACTAATCGCAGGTGCAACATCAAACATGTACACACGAGCAACAAAAAACAAACCTGATATATGACAATCTTTTTCGTGTTCTAACCTCAAACATGCCCAAAACTTTTACACGATCAAACTACCCCTTCTACCATAACATTATAATATTTTGGTGATTGAGCAAATGTATAGTGACTTACATGGGTCAAATACAACAGTTGTGTATCGTTACAAACGTGTTTCTACCCTCAGTTGGTGGAATACAAATTGTAACTTATGAACAAAGCAAAAGACTTCTTCAAAAAAACTTTGACCTAACAATTGTAACAAACCGAATCCAAACCCCAAAAAAATACACCTACGAAAACATAAACGTTGAATGCTACGAATCTATTAATATCGGATTCCGCTTAGGCATACCCTACACAATTCCAACGATACATAGTTTTCCAGTATTTACAAAAAACATAAAAAATAGCAAACTCGTACACGCACACGGACACCCATATTTAACTTCACTTATAGCAAGTAAACTTGCAAAACAATACGAAAAACCATTCATTTTAACCCAACACAACACATTCATAGACTACAATAACGTCTTCAACCACATTGAAAAAATCAACGATCTAATAGTTGGTAAAGAAACACTCAAACAAGCTGACAAAATAATAACTGTGAGCAACGCAACAAAAGAATACGTACTAAGCATAGGCGCAAACCCAAACAAAATCAAAGTTATTCACAACGGCGTAGACTTAAATAGATTCAAACCCTTACCCCAAATCAAAGAAGAAATGCGTAAAAAAATAGGCATTCCAAAAGACGCAAAAGTTGTTCTAACAGTTCGACGAATAGTTTACAAAAACGGCGTTGACACCCTTATTGACGCTGCAAACCTTGCAATAAAAAAGAAACAACACCTTGTCTTTATAATCGCAGGCAAAGGACCTGACATGACAAGTATTCAAAACCAAATAGAACAATTAGGCCTTGAAAAAAACATTAAACTAACTGGATTTGTCGCTGACCAAGCATTACACCTATACTACAACGCCGCCGATATGTTTGTCCTCCCCTCAAAATCTGGCGAAGGTTTACCTCTAGTAGCTTTAGAAGCTATGGCATGTGGCTTACCCGTTATAGCTACAAACGTTGGTGGCATAAGCGAAATCATGATAAAAGACTTCGGAAAACTCGTCCCAGCAAATAACCCTCAAACATTAGCTGACGCAATAATAGAGTTTGCCGACACTAACAAATCAGCCGATGAGTTACACGCAATTGTTGAAACACAATATAGCTGGGACAAAAATGTTTCACAACTGATCGAACTATACGAAGAGCTTATTTAAGTTAATCTAACAAATATTCTTCAATAGGACGATAGGCATGACCGCAAAGGTAGAATTAGTATCTATAGTAATTCCAACACTTAATGAAGCAGGTAACATATTGGAAGCTGTGACAACAATACATGAAAGCCTCACTTACCCTAACGAAATCATTATCGTTGACGGAAACTCTACCGATGGTACACAAGAAATAGTAAAAAGCACAAACTTTTGTAAACTAATAATCGAACCCCGTCGTGGTTACGGACGCGCTTTAAAAACAGGTATGGAAAACGCAAAAGGCGACGTTATCATAATGGTCGACGGCGATGGAACCTACGAAGTAAAACACATCAATAGAATGCTCGACAAAATGATTCAAGAAAATGCTGACTTGGTTCTTGCTTCTCGCATGTACGACCCAAACAAAGCCATGGGTTTTTTCAACTTTGTCGGAAACAAAATTATCACATTTTGTTTTGACTTCCTCTACAGCCAATACCTAAGTGACACTCAATCAGGCTTTAGAGCAATATCTCATGAAGCTATAAACAATGTAAATCTTGTCGAAGGCGATATGGCCTTTGCTACAGAAATGCTCATAAAATTCAAAAAGAGAAACTACAAAATGGTCGAAATTAAAAGCACCTACAAAATTCGTAAATACGGTAAACCCAAACTACAAAAATTCAAATCAACAATAGAAATATTTACCACCATGGTTAAAGGGCTGATAAATAAGTGAAAAACTATGCAGACAACAGTAACCAAACGATCCCCACGATAAACATTAACAAAAAAAACTTTATAATAATAACTGTTCTTATAGTTACCAGCTGTATAATTGGTGGATGTATCATCACCTACATCACCCACATAACCAAACCTCCTGGTTACCATGAAATATATATTCTAGATAGACAAAACCAAGCTATCAGTTACCCCCAAACCATAATTATCAATCAAAACAACACTTTCAATGCACCCTTAACCATAACAAACAACATGCAAAAAGACCAAGAATACCAACTACAAATAAAAATCGTTCATAACACAATAACCTTTCCAGTTGATGCTCTTCCATATAACACATGCGAATTTACACTAAGCCATAGTCAGAATTGGAATAGTCAAATACCTATAACAATTAACGAAAAGGGAAACTATAGTATCGTATTTGAACTTTATACTAAACAAGACGGAGACTACGTCTTTACCCACAACTACTGTGTCCTACACGTTAACGCAATTGCAAACATCACTTAAACTGTCACTTTTTTACTTGCTTGCTTTTTGATATCGCTCTATATAATCATTTTCAATTTGTACCCTATGTACATTGTTATATGCACAGAAAGGAATGATTTTCTTGTCAGGTGTAATGTAATGAACTACACATCGACGAACACGATTAACGTCAAAATTGTAAGAATCCATAAAGGCCATACAACCTAATAGAAAAATTTGTCGCCGTATTTTTCCCAATGACGCATAAGACGGTGAGGTATGCATGCGTAAAATGCTACTTATTAACGTGAATGTACCTACTTCTTTTGTTACTTCTAACATACGCATTGATAGCATAGCACCCATGAAGAGTGATGACAGTAGCGCTATTTTGCCTTTTGATTCAGCGTTTTCAGCAGTTTTACGAATGTAGTTGAAAAATTTGTCGAAATTTACAAACTGGTTTATTGGAAACATTTTACCTTTTTTAGAAACGTAAACCCAGTTTACGATACCACATTGTGGGCTACAGCTGAATAACGGCCAAGGTTTTTGCATGAATTTTCGCATTATTTTAATTGGGGAAGTCATGACTGACATTGGGAACAGATCGGTTGTTTTTATTTCACAGTTGGTTTGTTTTTCTACATCTTCAGCAAAACTCCATTCGCGAAAATTTTCACGAAATGGGTTTTCAGTTGCTCTACCAGTGAAAGCAATTGGTTGAAAAATTAAGCCTCTTATGATATCTGTGTTTTTGGCGGCAAAACGTATCATATCACCGACTTCTTGGTCATTTAGGCTTTTCATTAGCGTGTTAACTAGAATTATCTCTATGTCGTGTTTACGGCAAACCTCTATGGCTTTTAGTTTGATATCAACCAGAGGTAAACCACGAACTTTTTTGTTGAAATTTTCATTAAAGCTGTCAAATGATAAATAGACAATGTTTAGCCCGTTGTCTTTGAGCTTTTTAGCTAATTCAGGTGTGCCGACAAGATGTGTACCATTAGTCGCTAGTATAGTCATGAATTTTAATTGGTGAGCGACCGCGATGATTTCTGGCATATCTTCTCGTTCAAGAGGTTCACCGCCTGAGAAGAGAATCGCCGGAGGTTTTGGGTTTGCTTTTGCAGCAAACTCTAACATGTCTATTAATGCTTCTTTAGTTGGTTCGTAGTCATGATCTTGGTCGGGAAAAGTTGAGAAACAAACGGCACATTTAAAGTTACATCGTTTGGTTACATCAATTACTCCAATAACCGTTCCAGAGGCGTGGTTGTTGCAGGTTTCGCAGACATAAGGACAGCCTTCAGGATTCTTTGGCGCGTTAAGATCGCCAAGATATTGAAATTGATCATATTTTTGCATATGTTCAAAGATGGGTGTGCTTTGCCAATGGGTCGCCTCGAATTTACCATGTTCAGCGCATTGTTTAGTGATTTTAATTTGATTATTAAGCTGGTCTATTTGGGCATCGATTTTTTTTTGGCATTTTGGACAGATGCTTTTAGTTTTACTCATAGCAGCATTCCAACTATTGCTTCAACTATTAAGGCTAATGGTAATAGAATCATAGACATAGTTACCATTCGTTCATACTTTCGCACGTTCTGTATTGTAGAGGCTGACGTTGCAAGACGGACAGCTGAGTAAATTAGAAGTACACTCCATATTAAGATGAGTGGTAGGTAGTATATTGTGAAGCCTACGTGTCCTGTGAAGCCTATGTAGCCGGCAATTTTTTCAACAAAGTATGGTAAAGGTGCAAGTAGTCCCGTTAGTATGAAAAATATTGCGCCGATTTTAGCTGCGCCAATGTTGCCAATTTTTTGGGGTAATGTGGGGTAGCCTACTTTTGTGTCTCCTTCTAAACTTAGTATATCTCTTAGAATGTTTCCGCCAATAGTGCCAAATGCTATTGGATAGAGACTTAATGAAGCAAGTGTGATTGTGCTTTGAACTGCTGCTTCCCCATACATGAAAGCTGTTCCAGTTAAGACACCCATAAGAAGGTTTGCAGCAAAACCTGATTTACGCTTCACAAGATATGAATAAAGAAGCAACAAAACCGAGTCAACAGCAATAATTGCAAAACTTAGCGGATTGATAAAGTAGGCCATAAATAGGCCAACGGCAAAGAGTGTAATTGAGATTGTTATTACCTGTTTAATTGTTAATGCACCAGCAGGGATTGGACGTTTAGGTTTTATTACTGCGTCACTTTCTCTATCAAAAAAGTCGTTTATGGCAAAACCTGCACTAGCAATACAGGCCATCGAAAAGAAAATTAACACCATTTCTTTAGGTGCAATCATGCTTTTAGTGATGGCAAACGCTGTTAGAAGTGCTAAACCACCAGTCATAAGCCAATAAGGCATTCTTAAAAGAGCAAGCAATCCTTTAACTGGTGATGAACTCATTTAGTTATTTTCCTCTCAGCAACGATTTCTTTTATGTTATCTTCAAGAGATATCTTTGGATTCCAATTTAATTCTTTCTTTGCATTGGTAATATCAAACCAAATTTTAGTAACATCCCCCTGCCAGGAAGTATTAGTTGTAGTTACAACAGTTTTGCCTTGTAAGCCAAGAATTGTTAACATCATTTTTGCAAGTTCAAGAACGGATACTGTTTTTCCAAAACCCAAATTATAAACCTCACCAACAATAGAATCCATATTGCCAACTTTGATTAACGCGTCAACCACATCAGAAACATGCACAAAATCGCGACACTGCTCTCCAGAACCTATTATCTCTAACTTGTTCGAATTTTTAACGAGCTTGTCTAAAAAATCATGAATCACACCATGACATCTGGGACCATAGACATTAGCAAACCGTGTTATAACAATATCAAGACCATACTGTTCACGATACATTTGACAATACTCTTCACCCACAACCTTTGATAGCCCATAACAAGAAAATGGATGAAAACCATAGCTCTCAGGCGTAGGAAACACAGACGGATTGCCATAAACAGCTGCACTTGAAGCAAAAACCACTTTTGCATCATCTTTACGAGCTTTCTCAAGAACACACAGAGTACCCTTAGCATTCGTATCAAAATCCTCCATGGGATTCTCCATAGAGTAAGGAACTACCACCTGTGCTGCTAAATGGTAAATCAAATCCATCTTTTCCTGCGCAAACAATGTTCCAAGATCCAAAATGTCGCCCTTAACAAATTTCGCAGACGGTACATCATTTACATTTTCAATTTTTCCACTTGATAAATTATCATAAATTGTCAAATTACCCGTCAAACTAGCGAGAGATTTAGATAAATGAAACCCTATAAAACCCGCGCCACCTGTAACCATCACTTTTTTATCATTAAATTCTGACATTCAAATCACGACAAAGCCTATATGTATATGTTTATAGTGTTAATTATATGTCGCCTGTGAAAACTATAAAAACCTTTAGGGATTTACTTGCATTCCTTACTATAATCCCTGTAGGTGGAAAAGAAGATTTTGTATTAACCTCAGCAGAAAACATGTATCTCTTTCCACTAATTGGTAGTTTTATGGGTGCATTAGCCGGAGTATACTTTTTCAGTAGTAATCTTATACTTCAGTATTTACTAAGTATAGTTAATAGTTTTGTGACAATACCTGCTACTGGGTTTCTAACTATTTTTGCATCCGCAGTTATGACTATCGCTTTTTTGCTGGTTATAACTGGACTTCAACATTTTGATGGTTTAATTGACCTTGGTAACACCATAGGTTATCGCAATGAACATGATCGAAAAATGGTTGCTCACGCTTGGACAGTAAACTATTCTGGAGCTATTTTTGCAATAGCTATTGAATTTATAGCGTTCTTAGGCTTATTTCTGCTAATACAGACATTTGCTAATCCTGCGTTAATATTTGTAGCAATTATCTCAGCTGAAATTTCAGCAAAACTTGCAATGGTATCACTTGTATGGATTGGAAAACCCACTCACAAAGGCTTAGGCTCTATTTTTCTAAAAAAAGCAAAAAAGAAACAAAACATTATCGCATACGTTATCTCTGGAATAATTGCCTTTATTCTATTTAGTGTAACAATTAACCCATTATACGGCCTCGTGGGTGTGGGCGTAGTATTTACCAGTGTTCCACTTGCATACGTAATGAAGAAAATAGCTGAAAAAACCTTTGGGGGCGTCTCAGGTGATATTATTGGCGCAACCAATGAAGTCGCAAGAGCATTAACTCTTGTATTACTCGCAGGAGTGCTAATGATTCTATGACTGTTTCTGCGTTAATTATGGCTGGTGGCAAAGGCACACGCATGAACTCTGCCGAAGAAAAACCCCTTATCAAAATTTGCGATAAACCCGTTATAGACTACGTATTTACTGCATTGAAAAACACAAAGAAAATTGGTAACATCTACATTGCAGTAACTGACCAGACTCCAAAAACAGCTAAATACGTCGAAAAATTTCAAACGCAAATAGTAACAACACCTGGAAAAGGCTATGTTTCAGACATGGGATATGCAACTCAAACACTAAAACTGGGTAAATTTATCGCAATTGCAGCTGATCTTCCGTTAGTCACAGGAGAACTTCTTAACCAGATAATTGAACAATATGAAAACTGTGGTAAACCAGCGTTAACAGTTGTAGTGCCTATCGAAACAAAAATTAAAATGGGTATGAATGTCGAATATTCATTCAAAATGGATAACAAAAATGTTGTACCAACCGGTATTAATGTAATTGATGGTAACAAACAATACGACGATGAATGGTTAGATCAAGATATCTGTCTAATAGATCAACCTGAACTTGCAATAAATGTAAACACACTAAAAGAATTACAAATAGCTCAAACAATACTTCTATCTATCAACCGATAAACAAATGCTCTTCTAATTCTTACCCTCTAAACTTAATTAGTTGGTAATAACAAGAAACGCTTCACCAATAGTGAATCCCTTACATGCTATTTCGTTTTTAGGTCATGTCATGAAGTATTTTAATATGTGAGTGTTGATTGTTGTTAATCAGGTCAGCATTAGTATGGTGTCAAAAATTGTAAAAGTGACATGCCCTTTTTGTGGCAGCGACAAAACCTCAAAAAACGGGCCCAACAAAACCAAAAAACAAGTGTATAATTGCAATAACTCCCAGTACACTCATCACAATTTTATAGAACAATACACAAACAAAGCGTATTTGCCAGAAATACGCAACCAAGTTCTAAAAATGACCATAAACGGCACAGGAACACGAGCCACAGGACGCATACTAGACATCTCCAAAGACACAGGCACAGCTATTTCTTAAAAAACAAAAGACTGGCCCTGGAAAATAAACCACACCTACCTTCAAACGCATTGTTCTATCCAGAAATAGGGTTACACTTTTGTTTTTAGGTATATGTCTGCTGGTGTTAAATAGTTTATGCCTTCGTGTGGTCTGGTAAAGTTGTAGTATCTTATGAAGGTCCAGTGTT
>JAITMO010000089.1 GCA_031277345.1 Candidatus Bathycorpusculum soli | reverse complement strand
CACAAGTTATTTTTGCACAATTCCTAAATTATAGTTAAGGATGATTTTCATGGGGATTGGAATTATACCATCAAACCTAGCAGTAATTCAACTGTAAAAGTTATTTAATAACAATCCCTAACACCGAAGCTAATAAAGGTCTAACCTCAACCCAACAACCAGCAACTAATCCAGCTTAACATCAAACGCAAGCACTCACAGATTTAAAAACAAACCCCTCCTAGCTACAACGATAACAAACAAAAAAATTAACGCTCAAAAGTATAGTGCTTATGTAGTTTATGTCATTTTGATTGATGTAGGTACGTAGTATAGTGGTTCAGTTGGTGATGGTGTTTTATTTCTATTGTGTTTATGTTTTGTATTAATGTTGATTATTTGGTAGCCCTATTGTTTGATGTGTGTTGTTATCATAATTTTTTGTATTATTTGACTTCTCCTTAATTTTGCTTTGTGATGATATTTTAAAAAGATGTAAGATGTAAACAGATGATATTTTTGTAGTTTGTAGAAATAAGGAACGGAAATTAGTAATCTAATACATGATACTCACATATGCATATTAATTATTTGTGTGCGGATGTTTGTTAATGTTTATGGTTTCTGTAAACAAAAGGCTATAATTTACGCTGTATAAAATAGACTAATAGGTGAAGATGTTTAAACAGAAAATCTAGCTATCAAGAGGTTATTTATGATGATAAACAGTGGGCTTTGTTTGAGGGTTTGCGTGAGCGTGCTGTTTTTTTGTTGTCTGCTTTAGAAAAGTTTCATTTGTATGCGGTGGTACATGGTAGTGTTGCACGTGGAGATGTAAAAGTTGGTAGTGATGTTGATGTTTTTATTGCAGAGGTTTCAAATAGTTTTCTTGTAGAATCAGCGTTAGAGCAGGCAGGTGTTAGGGTTAATAATCGGTTTGTGGTACAGGCAACGCCTACTTATGCTATGAAAGCGCATTTGGAAATTGATGATACAGTTACGGTTTCTTTTCCGTTAATGGATATGCGTAAGGTTGAGCGTGAGTTTTACTTGTTTGGTGGGGAAATAAATTTGGCGGAACTTGTAGAGGGAGTGCGTATTGTTGGGGTAGATAAGCGACTTATGTTAATTGAACCAAGTTTAGGTGGTCATGTGGAGAGTAGTGTAATTGGTCAGGAGGCGTGTGTGGCTAAAATGTTGGGAGTCTCTGTTGAGACAGTTTTAGATCGTATACGGGCTCTTACACGCCGAGGACTATTAGGCAGGACAGGCGTATTTATTAAAAAAGAGGTATCACCTGATGAAACATTTGAGTTAGCACTAAAGCGGTTGTCTGATTCTAATGCTGCTGTGCGTCGACGAA
The DNA here is from genome assembly GCA_031277345.1 of Candidatus Bathycorpusculum soli. GTDB lineage: Archaea > Thermoproteota > Bathyarchaeia > Bathyarchaeales > Bathycorpusculaceae > Bathycorpusculum > Bathycorpusculum soli. The sequence goes on along the minus strand of JAITMO010000089.1, from coordinate 14,841 downwards.
TAAAAAAGAGTTAGTTGGTGTAGTAAATTAGTTCTTTTTCTTCTAAAATTTGTTGGATTTTATCTACAGCTTCGTAAACTTGTTCCTCTTTTTTTGCGCCCACACATACTAGTTTACCTGCGCTAAATATGAGAAAGACTACTTGCGGGTCATCCATCCTAAAGACTGCTCCGGGAAATTGTTCTGGTTCATACATGACGCGGTTTAGTTTGTAGATGAGGCTTTCTAGATCAATCTCGCCGCCTAATTCTGCGGAGGCTACAATATTTTGGATTTTTACTATTGGTTTTTCGGTTATTTGGATACCTTCACTGCGCAGTTCTTTTACCACTTTTTCTACGGCGTTTCGAGATTCTTTTTCTGATTTAGCGCCGGTACAGACCATTTTGCCTGTGCCAAATATTAAAGTAGCTGTTTTAGGTTTTTTAAGTCTAAAAACTAGCCCTGGAAACACACTTGGGTTGTACTCTGTTTGAGGAAACTTTTCTACAATTTTTTGTAAATCTATTTTTTGATTAAGTGAAACTGAGGCTACAATGTTTTGAATGTTTATGATTGATTTACGTTTACTCATGTCGCTCACATGCTAGACTATTTAAATACTACACATGGGCTATATAAAGCCCCCTTATAAAGGATGCTTTTATAAACGAAAAAATTTACAAAAACGCCTTTAGTGTAAAGTGAAAGTTTTAATGATAAAGTTAACGTCTCGTTAAAAACATAAATCGTGAACCGTAGCATACAACAGACCCAACTCATAGTATACTATGTAATTCGGATTAGATCGAGCGTGTTACTTGAACAACTCTTTTTAATAGGATATAACAACTATACATTGGTTACACTGGTAGTTTATTAATTGCCGTTATGATGTAAATCATCTGTTAGTGAAGATGGAACAAGCAAGAATGATAATGAAACTATGGCAGTATTTTAAAGCGGATTGTTTGCGTGTGTATTACGGTTTTAGTAGAGTTGTTGTTGTGGCAGTTTTGTTTGTTTTTGTTTAAGAATTATATTATTCCAAATAGGGTAATTGTTAATTTTTACATAACGTTTAAATGTTGCATTTTTTGATGTAGTGTGTAAAAGGTGTAAATATGCCAACTCACGGTTCATTATCTAAAGCAGGAAAAGTTCGCTCCCAAACTCCAAAGGTTACAGCTCAAGTGCGTGTATCGCCAAGCCCAAAAGTAAGAAGCAGACGCAATTATGAAAAGCGTGTGATTCTACAACGCAAACCCGGCCAAAACTGGATGTAAACAACAATGGGGAAGCTTGTTTTCAAGCTTCCAATACAACAATAATTTATTAACATACATATTTATTAGTCAACCTAAAGAGAATAATAGCAATATTTTGGTCATATAATTGAATAACCAAATTGTTCTTCGCGAAATCATAAACATTTTACTTTTCATGCAAAATCCCACTCATGAAGATGTAAATCGTATAAAAATAAAAATCGCTGCTAAACATCATCTAACAGTTATGGTAACCAATGCCGATTTAATTGCAGCATTAACCCCAAAAGAAACAAACCAACTTTTACCCATACTACAGCGTAAAACAACACGAACCATAAGTGGAGTAACAGTAATTGCAACCATGACAGAACCCTACCCCTGTCCCCAACCCGAACCCTGTGCTTACTGCCCCGGAGGGCCCAACCAAGGCTCCCCACAAAGCTATACCGGACACGAACCCGCAGCCATGCGAGGCAGCCAAAACAATTTTGATCCATACCGCCAAGTTCAAAGCCGCATAAAACAATTAACCGCCATAGGACACCAAGTCGACAAAGTTGAACTAATCATCATGGGCGGAACATTTCCCGCAACACCAATAGAATACCAAACACACTTCATCCAAAGATGCCTAGACGCCATAACAAACAAAACATCAAATAACATAGAAGAAGCAAAAACTAATGCTGAAACAAGCAAAATACGCAACGTTGGCATAACCGTCGAAAGCCGACCAGACTGGGCAAAACAACCCCACATAGACACAATGCTCAACATGGGCGTAACCCGCATTGAACTTGGCGTACAAAACCCATGCGACAAAATATACCAAACCGTCGGCCGAACACACACCGTAAACGACGTTATTGAAGCCACACAAATAGCCAAAGACGCTGGCCTAAAAATAGTCTACCACATGATGCCTGGCATGCCAGGATCAAACCCACAAAAAGACAAAGAAGCCTTCCAAAAAATCTTTACAAACCCCCAATTCAAACCCGACATGATAAAAATTTATCCCTGCCTCACAATAGAAGGCACCAAAGCACACAAATGGCAACAAGAAGGCAAATACCAACCCTGCACCACCGAACAAGCAGCCAACATAATCACCGAAATCAAAAAAACAGTACCAAAATGGATCCGCATCATGCGCGTACAACGCGACATACCTGCAAACCTAATCCTAAACGGCGTAAAAAAAAGCAACCTACGCCAAATAATCCACGAAAAACTCAAAACCCAAAACATACAATGCCAATGCATCCGATGCCGAGAAATCGGACATCAAACAACACAAACAAAAAACAACACAAAACCAAAAAACACAAACATACAAATTCTAACCACACAATATCCCGCCTCAAACGGACAAGAACACTTTATATCAGCAGAAGACACAAAAAACAACACCCTACTAGGATACCTACGCCTACGCATACCCTCACCAAACACCCACCGCCCCGAAATAAACCAAACACCAACCGCCATAATCCGAGAACTACACATCTACGGCCCACTCGTACCCGTCGGACACCACATAACAAAAGCCTGGCAACACAAAGGCTACGGCACACGCCTCATAAAAGAAGCCGAACACATAACAAAAAACGCAGGCCTAAAAAAACTAGTCATAATCAGCGCACTAGGCACAAAACAATACTACATGAAAAAAGGCTACCAACATGACGGACCATACATGTCAAAAAACATCTAACAAACCAACACACAACAACACAAAATACCCAAATAATATAACAACCAACATAACAAATATCTTAATATCGAACGATTCCGTAATAATATATTGATGTATGTGTCAGATATAGAAAGAGGCCGAATAAGCAATCCAGTTTTGGCATTAAACTCGTTAGAATTATTGAGAAGATATATAAAAACAAAAGGATGGCTAGTACCTGAAGATGGCGACAAACCCCCAAAAATTGTGCGGGAGCAGATGGTTGTTGCTAATGCAGATGTTGCAGCTAAATTAGGTGCAGGGTATCTTTATGTGGCAGCGTTAGGTGCAGACAAAACAGTCATCGAAAAGCAAATAGACATATCAGCAGCAACAGAACAACGTGTTAACAGCGTTTTCACAGATACAAAAGTAGATGCAGCATTTAACCAACTTTTTGATGCAATTGACGAAGCATAAAACAAATTGATGCAAAGGTGGCACAATCTACGAATGTGATTATAAACAAAAAGTAATTACGTGATTACCTCCTATTTTTTATCATGCATCGAAATAGTTGACAGTTAAATACTAACACGTTTACGAGTAACCCAAACACGATTTTACACACCTCTAAAGATTTAGAATAATAAATAGTCCCTACGAGTTAACAGCTTAAGTCTTTATACAAGACATCAAATGTTTACACTCAATCTTCTGCACATTTCTTACACCCAAATACAAAGTACTCTACAGTATAGCATCACGATAGGCAAAAATGTCGTCAGAAAGTATTGCAGTGATCTTCACATCTAACTCTGAATAATAACCAAGTTTTATCCAAAGACAAAGAAGGCGCGTCTTATTATGGATAATTTGAACACTCATACACTTGGTTCTTTATATAAAATTCTCTACTGTTGAGAAGGCACATAATTTGGCTATATATGACTTGAAAATCATTATACTTCTAAACACGATAGTTGGCTTACGTTGCTGAGTGTGAGTTGAGTGCTTTGACTATGCAGCGTTTAGTAGGAGGATTCCAAAAATTGAAGTCTTTACATAGCTAGTGGCTTGGGAAAGATCGAAATAATGATGTCAAACAAGTGAATTGACAGTTTATTACACAACAAGCAAGGAAAACTAAAACATTTATATCCTAACTTATAACATGGTCAAAACACTAATGTCATGATTATATCATTACACATACTTTTTCAGATATTAAAAAACACAATAATAGTTAACGAAGTTACACTGCCATATAGTTACTGGTCGAGCCATGCAACTCGTATTGTTACAGCCAATAGTCAGAACTCGGCAACAACTAACATATCAAAGTTGGCCATATCAGAATTTTATAATTTGCTATTATATAGACTGACTGATGTAACCGATACTTTATAAAGGAGTTTAAAGATTGTTGCACTGCAATATACGTTAGGCGGGAATAGTACAGCTTGGTTAGTACATAGGCTTGCCAAGTCTAGGACTCGGGTTCAAATCCCGGTTCCCGCACCAGTTGTCTGTATATGATGCGTTTCCTCAAGGTTCGGTTTTAAAAAACCCAAAAACTAAAATAAACATGACAACAACCCCCTGAACGTCCAGTACACAATTATCAACAGCGCCTCAACAGCTCACGCTACAACATAAAAACGCTTCCAACGGCGAAAAAAGCATACAATTTTTAGACCATCTAAGTGCGCCCTTGCCTGATCCTTAGGGCCTTCTGCACGGACTAAAGGTAAAAATCGATACACAAGTAAAGCTGTAGAAAGCATCAACACCAAAGTTACAAGTACTCCGTGTTCAAGTTAGAAAAAGACTAAATTAGAGATCGTTATTAAAAAAGTTCTACAGCGTTCTTAGAAATTATTTACAACCTTGAATATAAAAAAACCTATATCGCTAGATCATGGGTACAAGTGTTTGCGGTGCAAATAATTTATATCCTTTCAATATACTTAGCTATTAAATGGGGTAATATTTTAAAGTCTGAACGATAGTACCTTTTTGGTGGTTTTGTGTCTGATAGTGTTCTTATTACTGCTGAGGATAGGGCTTTGTTGGTAAAGGTAACGGGTTTGCTTGAGGAAATAGTTGAAACTATAAGTATTCTTGAGGATAAGATGCTATGTCTGGTTTAAAAGAGGCTGAGGCAGATGTGAAGGCTGGAAGAGTTCGGGATTACGGTGATTTCCTTAAAGAGTTGATGCAAACTGGCGAAATATAGAACTACAAGTTACATCAACTTTTGAAAAAGCTTTTCGTAAATACAACATATTAACAAAACAGCATATTGATTTAGCAATAAGGTTGCTTGAGGTTGATGCTTATGTGGGAAAGCCTTTGCGGGGAAATCTTGTAGGGAAATGGTCAATTAGAAGTGGTGGATATAGAGTTATATATACGTTAAATGAAGTTGAAAAAATAGTAATTCTTTATGATACGATGCATAGAAAGAAAGTCTACAAGTAACATTTGTTTGAAAATAAATTGTTGTTTTAAATTGAGTCATGTGTACTAATCGTGATGCTGATTGGTATGTATAGTTGTTGCTTTCAGAGATTTTTGCTTATAGGTTGGATATTGAGGCGTATGGTTTTTTGTCTTTGTATCCTTGTATGGTTAATTGGTAGCTTATCTGTAGTCAAGGAGTGGCTCAAAAGCTTAGGGATTTTACTGCTCTTAGAAACCAGTTTTACAAAGACTGAAAAGAAGCATGGAAGGACTACAGCAGTCAATATGCACAAAACAGTTGCTTACTTGTATTTACCTGACTTTTCAGTCTTTTTTATACACTACAGTTTTATGTCTTTTCAAACCTTTTTCCAGCACAATCAATTGCTTCCCACTCAAAACCACCACACCACAACATGCTGCTTTAGCTTTCCACCACTCATTTAAACTCTACAAACACCAACAGATATATCAGAGATTATTTTTATCCTTTTAATGAAAACCCGTATGCAAATCCTATACACTACACACCTAAAAATTTTTGTACACACAATTGAAAACATGAAAAAACAACATCAAAAACAACCAACAACCGTAGTGTATAAAATCAAACTAAAACTCAAGTAATTAGCTGATTAACCTGATTTTAATAACGCTGTTTTTCGTACACGATTTTTAGGTTTCGTGACGTAAACAAAGGTTAAATCGATACAAATCCGTTTGGCATATTTGCAAAGGTATTTAGGAAAAGAATTGAACATTTATGGATGGTTAATTACATGGGCAAAAACAGTGTTCCGTTGAAAGACTGGAAAGAATTATATGAAGTTGCATCAAGGTTAGAATCATTGAAACCTTGGAAATATTTTGAAGAAACAGATTGTTTTTCTATAAATCTGCCTAAATATGGTGGCCTGTATTTTTGCAGTATTATGGGAGCTTTAGGTGAATCGTTAACTATTTCTGTTTATAAACCACAAGAGTATCAATTGCTCAAAACGTATATGGAGACAAATAATAATAATCAGCAGTCTATGCAGGTTGTTCGATGCTTTAACTGTCTTTCGGTTGAATATAGTAACCGTGTATATGTGCCAAAAGAAAGCTGTGGAGTAATTAAAAAAATAGGACTCAAGTTCAGAGACAATAATTCGTGGATATATTTTGAGAATCATACTTCAGGGTATATGCCATGTAACTTGGTTGTTGATGAAGTTATTGTGTTGACACAAGTTTTGCAACATTTATTTTGTCAAATCAAAACATGTTTTGTTGATAATGCAATGGATGTCGATTTTGAAAAGCAAGTGTTATACCGAGAGTATTCTAAAGAAAAAGGTATATGGCTCAATTTTCCAGTATCTGATTTTCCATTTCCATCGTTGGAATTTGACGTTCCAGAATTAACTGATGAAATAACATTAACCAAGCTTAAAAAGAAAGCGTATATTGCAGATATTGAAATTGACACATTACATTTTCCGATGATACCAATTGAGGCACTACCAGATGGGCCAAACAGAAAACTTGAAAAACAGGCATATGGTCAAGTGTTGCTGTTTGTAAATCATGATGATGGTAAAATATTGTATCAAGAAACAATATGGCCTGAAAAATTTGCAAGTGAAGAGTACTCTAAGGATTATGATGAAGCGTGGAATTTGTGGGATACATTCTTGCAGTATGTTGAAGATAATGGTCGCCCTAAAAATGTGTATGTTCGGGATTTGCCACACAAGTTTGCGCTATATACTACATGTGAGCAATTAGGTATAAAACTTTATGTTACGGACTTACCAATGTGCGATAATTTTGAAGAGAGGCTTTTGTCAGTTATAAGGTCAATGAGTTAAAATAACAGATAGCATGTAGCAGGTTTTATTTGGCCTACTCGTTTTTTTAAGCCAATTTTTAAACTTTACTTGCGCCTTTAGTACACAAGTTTACCATCTCTTTTAGTATAATGTTGGCTGCTTTTTTATCTAAAGGTTCGTTTTCATTACCACATTTTGGTGAGTAGATGCATGAAGGGCAACCTTCGCTGCATTCACAGTTGTCTATAAGGTCAAGTGTTTTTTCCCATAGTAATTTAATTTTTGAATATAGTGTTTCAGAGATGCCAATACCGCCTTCAGAACCATCATAGATAAAAATAGAGGGTTTTTGCGTATCTGGATGTAATGATGTTGATAATCCGCCAACATCCCATCTGTCACACATTGCAAAAATAGGCGACAGAGCTATCATAGCATGCTCAATAGCGTGAAGACCTCCAGCAAAATCAAGACCTAAATCCTCTATATTTTCTCTAACACTATCAGGGAGGGTAAACCATAAACCTACAGTTAAGAAAGTCAACGGTGGTAAATCAAGCGGAGTCTTTTTTATAATAGTATCATGTGTTTTTGTGACGTATGATGGATATATTTCAGTAATTGATAACTCGCCTAACTCTACCGCTACACCGTCAACATCAATTTTTTCATACGATTTACTGATTGTTACATTAACACATTTTACTACTTCTGTATAGTAATTGATGTTTTCTTGCTTTACTTTAGCTACTAATTGATAAAGATCTAGACTTTCACAGATATATGTTTCACCTTGATGCAATAAAACTGCGCCTTCATGTGTTTCTTCGTATGCCTTGTTTAGTGTCAGTGTTTCAAGTATGACTCCATTACAAAGAACAGTAACTGTCTTATTGGAAATACTTTCAAGACTCACCACTTCAGTAGCTCTTGCCGTTCCTGAGTAAACCCAACCACGTGGCGTTTTTTGAACCAATTTTTCTTGCTCTAACGCTTGAAGACTCATGGTAAATAGTTCAGAGAAAAATTGTTTATCACATTCATTTATTGGTAACTCACTAGATGCGCACATGATATGGCCCAAAGAAATGTATCGATTATGCAAATCTATGATTGCTTGCTCATGGGATCTTCCAAAGAAATCCGTTGGATGCTTCATAAAATATTGATCCAAAGGATTTTGAAAAGCAACTAAAATTACAAGAGAATCAAGGTTACTCCTGCCTGCTCTGCCAGCTTGTTGCCAAGTTGAAATAACCGTTCCAGGATAACCTGAAATAATAACTGAATCAAGTGATCCAATGTCTACTCCAAGCTCTAAAGCATTGGTTGAAACTACGCCAACCAAACTTTTGCTTTTTAGCCTGCTTTCTATCTCACGCCGTTCTTGAGGCAGATAGCCTGCACGATATGCTGTAACAACATTAGCAGACTTAGACCTTGCTAAAAGTTCATCTTTGGTCCATCGGGTAACTAGTTCAGCCATTTGTCTTGAAGTTGTAAAACAAATGGTCTGCAAATCTTGCAACACATTAAGTACCAAAAGATCTTTAGTTTCTTGATGAGTTGATCTTCGCAAAGCATTTTTTGTATTTATAAGTGGTGGGTTCCAAAAAACAAAGAATTTCTTTCCTTTAGGAGAGCCATCGTTTGATATTGTTTCAAAGTCTTTGCCTGTGAGTCTTTTTGCATGCTCTTTGGGGTTGGCAATGGTTGCTGAGGAGAGAATTATTTGAGGATTTGCATGATAGAACATACAGATTCTTAGTAATCGTCTAATTACCATAGCTACGTTTGAGCCAAATACACCTCGGTAAATGTGTGCTTCGTCTATTATGATAAATTTGAGATTTTGAAAAAAGGTACGCCATTTAGCGTGCCAAGAAAGATATTGATGTAACCCATAAGGATTAGTAAGAATTATTCGAGAATTTTCTCGTATACTTGCCCTTTGATGTTGAGGTGTGTCTCCATCATATATGTTAGGATCTATTTTTAGTCCACTGTCTTTTTCTAACTCTTTTATAACCTTTAACTGATCATTTGTTAATGCTTTTGTTGGGTAGATGTAGAGCGCTGTAGCTTTTTTATCCCTTGTTAATGCTTCTAAGACGGGAATATTAAATGCCAAGGTCTTACCTGAAGCTGTTGGTGTAGTTATAACAATGTTTTTTCCCGCGATAGCTCCATTAATGGCTTGAGCTTGGTGGGAGTAGAGTTTGATTTTTCGGTTTAACAAAACGTTTTGCAATTTCTCTGATAGAGGTTGTTCAAGTTCACCAAAAATAGCCTTATGTGCAGGCAATTCTTCTATGTGCACAATCTGTTTTTTATAAGAAGTAGACTGTTTGATGTTTTTAATAAATTCCTCTATCAAGTCCATTCCTCATACAATTTGGAAAACAATGTTCCAAGTGTTAGTAAATCTTGCTTGTTATGTTCAACTATTGGTACAAGTGGCCCTACATTTTTTGTTCGCAGATACGTATCATAAAAGTGAGGCACCAAAGCGCCCGGTATGTTAATGTCTCGGTTTATTCCAAGATATTTTTCTACTGTTTCTAATTTACAATTAGCAATTTTAGACTTTAAAGCGCGCCTTGTAAAATGCAAAATATCAAAATTTAGATTATCTATATCTCCATCTATTCCATAGTAGGCTAATCTTTGTTTAATGTAGGGGACATCAAAACTTTTTCCATTGTACGTAATAAGCGAGGTAGTTTGGTCGAGATTATTGATTAATGCTTCTATGGCGCCTGGTTCATCGGGGATATTTCTTAGAAGAAATTGCGATGTACAAATGTGGTCTCTTGTTGGCTTAGCTATGCCTAGTAAAATTATTGGTCTTTCAGATAGCCCCAAGGTTTCAATGTCTACAATGGCAAAGGTGTTATCTTGACAAAATCCTGCTAAATAGTGTAGTAATGGATGAGATTTTGGAAAGCGATGCCATAGCCATTTTTGGACTGCACAAAAGTCTTTTGTGTTAATTAATTGCATAAAGGTGTAAGCTTGTTTTTTCCAATGTGGATGTCGGATCAAATCTTCCACTGTTGTGTAACCTTGTTTTTTTAATAATTGCTCACTTACTGGCCCTATTCCAGGTATTATTTTAAGATCTGATATTATAATTTGTTTACTTTCTTCAAACGTTACCTTTTCGAATTTAGCAACACATGACGATGATATCTCATAGCATTCTCCTTGTTTATTTGAAATTACTTTACCTGGCAGAGCTTCTTCAAGAGATTTGCCGTTGTACTGCTTAAGCAACCATTTTTCATATTTAAGAGCTTCTTCATATTCTGAATTCCATATCCAATACTCATATGTTGAAAGCTTTTGTGGTTCAACATCTTCAGTTACCACTTTGTATTCTTTTGTTTGACCGACTAGTTCACGTAAATGATTTGCTGCTCTAAAAAGAGCAAATTTATCTTTATGAGAACTTTCGTCGTTACTTTTTTCTTGGTTATTTGGTAAATAAGTTGATGGCAGTTTATTGAATATTTTTAATAGTAAAGCGTTGCATGATGTGCAGAATCTGCTTTGGTCATACTCAGATTTTGAGTAAGCTTTTCCACATTTTCTGCAAACATAACTAATTGGCATACTAGTTAAACTACAATTCACTCATTGGTATTAATTGTTACACTTAAATATTTCAGGTTCTCCACAACTCTTCTAAACGTTTTATGAGACACATAAACCACCCTAAAAGATTCTTAACAACCAAAAAATAACAAACATATGCAAACACCTATTCAAAAAAACGACATAAGAAACATCCAACGCCTAACCGATCACCACCAAGACACCATAATACCCTGTTATAGAAAGGGATATAAACTAAAATCGACGTATGCGCCAAAGCTTTACAAACTTTATCAGAACACAAAAATAGAAATTTTTATCGGAGCGTAGCAAAAGGCCACTCCATTTTTTTATCGACAGTTTTGCGGGCGGTGTTGGCAACTTCCGGACCCATGTTTTACACCTTATTTCTCCAAATAAGTGCAGTTGACCCCTACAATTTCCCTACTTTGTTTTTACTACACATAATATCCATGCTAGTTAAGAGGTTTTCGGAGGCTGCCTGTTGATTGTAGGTTTGAATATTTTTCACCTTGTTACATAGACTTTAAAAAAGCCCAATGTTTCAAGGGTTTAAGGGCGCAACCACGCAATCTCTTCGAAATTGTTCTTGATTTATGCAAGTTTACGGACTTTGCAATGGCTACAAAATGGAGGCGTTTATGAATGGTGCTCTACCATCTAAACGTCAACGTTATCGGACGCGGTTCAGGACGCTCGATGGTAGACGCATCAGCATACCGCGCAGGGAAATATTGAGCTCGACAGCATACCGATCAGGCGAGGAATTACGTGACCCAACAGACCAAATCATCCACGACTATACACGCAAAACAGACGTAATACACAACGAAACAATACTGCCAAAAAACACACCACCAAAATACACCGACCGCCAAATCCTATGGAACACCGCAGACATCAACCGCAAGGGTTGAGCCGTGCATTCTATAAATGTATGAGGGAAAAGTGTATTGAAAATATCTGTAAATTGTTTTTTTATGAACATATTTAGAGAAGTTGCGAAGTGTGCCCACCTAAAACAGCAAAAGGCCTTAAAAAATAGCACTTGGCAACTACTTAAAACCAAAAAAATGATAACCAGAAAGTTAAACAGTAGTTTCTATGTAAAGGTGAATCTATTGATATTATTTTTTATAAAAGCAAAACAGCTCTTTATCATGTTAGCACATACTTTTAACTCTTAAGAGTTAGTTAGTTGATTGTTTAGTTTTTATGGTTGCTATTCTGAATTAGTTGTTCTAGTTTAGGGGCTATAGAAAGGTTTCGTATGTGGCAAGTGTTGGGTTTGTTGTTTTTAGGGCAAATATTTTGCCTGTACCGTGTTCTGCTATGTCGCCGAGGAATACGTAGAAGGGGCCGTGGGCGTTTTGTGTTGCGTCGATTTTGACTTTTGGTTTGATGCTGTCAATGGTAAATGTTGGCATCATTAATTCTATTGTGCCGTTTATGATGATTTTTCCGCCTGTCATGAAAGCGCCTGCTCGGGATGCACAGTTTTTTTCGACGTATATGGCGCCGTCGCTCATGTGGTAGCCAAGGTATCTTCCTGCTGAGCCTTTGATTTTAATTATGCCACCTTGTAAGTAGCAGCCTACGTTTGTGCCTACGTTACCGTCAATGATTATTGAGCCGCCTTTCATGCCGGTGCTTGTTCCTCTGTATGTTGAAGCGGTATAGTCTCCTGAATTGCCGTGTATTTCAATAGTGCCTTTTTTCATTTCGCATCCAGTCCATCCGCCGGCGTTACCATTTATGATGATTTTTCCGCCGGATAGTTTTTCGCCTGTGTGCATGCCGGCGTTGCCGTTTATGATGATTTCGCCGGTTTTCATGCCTTGTCCGATGCGTTTGACTTTTGAAAAGTCGCCTGTTAGGGTGATGTTTGGAGTTTTGGTTGTTTTGTCTTCAGTTATGTTGAAGGCGTCGTTGAGGGTGATTGTTTCTTTGCCTTCTGTTATGGTTAGTTTTTTGATTTCTTCTATGGTTTTTCCAGTAAATGTGTCAGCGTTAATGCATTCAGCTTGTATGGGGACAGTGAATTCTTTTTTTGGGGTGATTGTTATCATGTTTAGACACTTGCCTCTATGTTTATTTTTTCTGGAACTTTGATGTAGTGGTCAGTAACTGGGTAATTGTCAAATTCTACGGTCCAGTATTCTTTGAATTTGCGTTTCATTTCTTCGTTGATTCTGTAGGGTTCTTTTGTTTGTACATCAAGCCACATGGTGCGTCCGGGACGGACGTTTACGATTTCTTGGTCTTTAACTACGATTTCGCCATCTTTTATAGTGTATATGGCATGTCCGAAGGCTTTTCGGACAGGTTTGTAGTCTTTGGCTATGTCAGTTGTTTCAGGGTTAATATCATATATTGCCACGTCTGCTTCAGCACCTACACCAAGGTGTCCTTTATTTTTTAGGCCTAATGATTTAGCTGTGCCGGCACGTGTTATAATAGCTAATTCGTATAGGGAGTATTCTCTATCTATTGTAGGCAGTAAGCTTTTTCGTTGGGCTTTTTTGTTACAGTTCTTCAAAGTTGCTTCACGGGCTTTGCGACTATATAACCACGCAAAAACTCGGGGATAATGGTAAAATGGTCCACCATTAGGATGATCAGTTGTCATAAATAGTTTCCATGGGTCTTTGATTAGTAAAGATAATTCTAAACCAATAGACCATTGTATAGCGTTTACAGCGTTTTTTCTTTTAAATGTAAAAGGTATGATACCACCACTGGATTCTGTTTCCACATCGCTATTTACCCATTTATTGTGACCACCTAACTCGTAGAGGGAAAATTCAAATGGACCATCAGCGGTCATTGTTGTAGTGTCTGCAAAAGTAACTTGACCTATATCTACGGTCATATGATTGTGGGCATTTAGGTAATTGGCTATTTCGTCAGCACCTGATTTAAAGTGTGCCCAGCTATCACCTGCAAAGCTACAGAATTGTATGTGAGTTATGTGACCTACTGGTTTGTCATCTTTGTATAAGCCTTCAAGAGCCTGCATGCTTTCTATAGCAGTTTTATAGTTACCCGGTACACCTAGATTGTTTGTGTGTAAATGTATTGTATGAGGCATATTTAGCATAGTATTTACTTTTGCTAGCCCCGTAATTATGTCTCTAGGGGTTAGGTTAAAGTTTGGTACTTGATCGTTAAGACTATGGACGTTGCGACCATATCCCCAGGATTCTAGTCCTCCAGGGTTGACGATTTTTATGGCATAACTACGGGTGGCGCGTATCATCCAAGCGATGTGTCTTGCGCACTCTTCAATGTTGCCTTTTGCAATATTTTCAAGGGCAAACCACCAGTCACCTAGAAGGGTAAAGGATCCTTTATCGATTAGGGGTATGTCGTTTAGTTCTTCGTGAGCGTGTTTTGCTTTCATGGCAGCCATGGAGGGATTCATAACTGTAGTGTAACCCATTTTAGAGTAGCGATACCCGGTTACGTACGTGGATGGTATTGAGTAGCCAGTGCCACTACGTGTTATAGCTGTTTTTTTGACGACATCTTTTACGTGGTCATCTGGGCGAAGCATTCGACCTAGATTAACTTCTGATCCGGCTATGTGGCTGTGAATGTCAACACCGCCGGCCATTACGGTTAAGCCTAACGCGTCAACGATTTTTGCGTCTTTTTCGTTGACTTTTTCAACTATTTTACCATTTTTTATGGCTATGTCCATTTTTTGGCCGTCAATTTTGTTAATAGGATCAAACACAAAACCGTTTTTGATCAAAATTTCAGTCATTTTTTAATCAGCCTCAATAGTTTTTCCTCTCAAGGTTTGATAATCCATTATTATTGTTGTTGTCTTCAATTTTTTGTGCTTTTATGACACGTACTTTTTCAAGAATACGACGAACTAGTTCATCGTCTGGAAGTATGCCTTTTGGTGCTTCGACAACTTTCTTTAAAGTTATAGGTACAGTGTCCATGCGGTAGGCGGTACCGGCTTGTTCTATACCACACCATTGAGCGGGAAATACAACATCAC
>JAITMO010000072.1 GCA_031277345.1 Candidatus Bathycorpusculum soli | reverse complement strand
TTTTTCTTCTGTCTAAAAAATATCATAAGCGTTACTTTACGGTTCCTACGGTTCTATTGGTGTTATGGATGCTTGTTCCTACAGTGTTTACACAGGGTTATCTTTTTGGAATGTATACTGATTTTCATAGATTTTTGTATTTTTTAATTTTTCCTCTTATGATTTTGATTGGTCTTTTCATTGATTTTGGTTCAGAGTTTTTTGCCCGTGTATTCAATAAATATCAGATCTTGTTACGTCAACAAAACGATAGTATTGTTTGGGTATCTGACAAAATAACTCGTAGACGTTTATCTAAATTTTTAAATAATGTGCGTAAAAATTTGTCGCGATCTAATTTGTATGCTGTTTTTCTTATTAGTTTCTTGTTAGTTTGTTTCTTTTTTGTGCCCCTTTTTGTGTCTCCCAACGGTGGTGTGACGTACAAGTCTTTTTATCAAGCAATGAATGAACCACTTTATGATGCTATGAATTGGGTTAAAACTAATACTTCTTCTGATGCGACATTTGTTACTGAGGCTTATTATGGTTGGTGGTTTGCTGGGTTTACACAGCGACGAACGTGGAGTGCCGTTGAACCTCAGTTTCTCTCGCTTTCTCGTGAGTTTTCTATTGCCCAAATGGCAACTAATTTACTTGATACAGATTATTTATTTGAAAGTTTATTTAGACTTTCTGATGGCGAAAAACTTGGTATTCAAGTACGTCAAGACGGTGGTTATATGTCTAGACATAACCCTCAAGTTCTCACATGTTTGAATTGGACTTATTCTTTGTATCCCTTTTTTAATTTTAATAGTAATCAAACAAAGATTCTTTTTGATGTAAATGGTATTCCGCAGTCAGTGATGTTGGACGATTTGTCTGTTTTGGATATGTATATGACGAATGACACTCAGCATGTTACTGTTGCTGTTGTTAGAGGTAATGAACATTTCACTTGTACCCAGTTTACAACAGTTTATCAGGGCTCTAAATTTGTTGATGTAACAACAGTGTTTGAGATTATTGCCCCGAATGTTTCATTATCTTGGATGCAATCTACCTTAGAGGTTGCTGCTGTGTCTGTGGGTTCTGAAAGACCTAACTCTATTGGATTTTTAGCTAAAGAAGTGAAAGTTTTTGGGCAAGTTATATTTACTAAGAATTTGCCTACTACTACTTCTAAATCGTACTCTTCAGAGTTTACTGAGGTTCACCTTGATTACAATTTAGGGGGCAAACGAGAAGCGGAAATTCAGTTGCTTTTAACGACTTATTGTACTACTAATTATCCTACATTGTATACTAATCCAGTTGCCCTTCACGATTTTTTTAATAAACAAATCGATCTTAATTTGGAACCCGAAGTTCGTGATGATCTGCCTCTTCCAACACCTTTTAACTATGCGCTTGAATTAAAAACAAATAATATCAATTATGTTGCTATGACACGTTATCGTGAAGTAGCTGCGCAAGCTGAACTGAAACTCAAATTTATAAATGACCCTTTGTTCAACCTTGTATTTATTAATAATGAGGTTGCCATATTTGAAGTAAAGTAGCTGACAAATATGGAATTGGGCCTCTTCCGCTGGTTGTCAAATATTTCAAGAGATAAACTGTTAGATGTTGCGTTTCTAACGGGGCTTTCCATAATTGTTTCTCTAGTTTTCTACAGTACTATTTCTGCAAATGGGCTTATTCTTGGGAATGATGGTTCAGTACATCTAGCGCGTGCACAAGAATTTTTAAATGTCGGATATATTTCTTTAGATAATTTAGGTTGGACTCCTCCTCTTTATCAGATTTTGTTGACTTTTTTGATTAGTTTTACGGGTATTACAAGTGCTGATCAATTAATTTTACTTGTTAAAGCATCTGTTTTAGTGGTTAACTGGTTATTTGTTTTTAGTGTGTATCTTTTTGGTGCACGGTTTTTTAATAGGAAAACGGGTTTGGTTGCTTCAGTTTTATTGTTTTTCTGTTTTCCAATGTTTGAAATTAATATGTGGGCTGGTTATACGAGTGTTTTAGGTATAGCGTTTATGCTGCTTTTGTTTTTATATTTGCCCCTATCGGTTGAGCGTAAGAGTTACATGGTGATTGCAGGAGTATCTGCTTTTGGGTTGGTGTTGACTCATCAGTTGACTATGTTTGTGGCCGCTTTAATTTTGGTGCCTGTTATGTTATTTTTGCTAATTAAGACTAGGGGCAAGGGTGTTCTGGCTTTAGTTTTTATAGTGATTGGTGGTGGGGTTGCTTTCTTTTTGTATTACATAAGAGCAATGTTACCTTATTTGGGTGGTTTAATTGAACATGTGTTTTTTGCGCAGAAGGCTATGGTTTATCAAATTTCTGCTACATCTTTGTCTGCTTTTTGGTCGAATTTTGGGTTTGTGTTAATTTTGGGTGTTGCTGGCTTATTTGTGGCTGCTTACAAATTGTGGCTTGAAAAGAAGCATGTTCGTAATATTACGTTGGTTTTTGGATTTATTGTTCCTTTGATTTTGGCAGAGTCTTTTGTTTTTGGTTTGTATTTACCCTTTCATTGGTTTGTTTACTATGTGATGCCGTTTATGACTATTCTTGCTGCAGTTTTGTTGTTTTTTATTGTAGAAACATTTTCATGTTACTTTAGAGTACATAAGGCAAATTTAAAGCGGGGTTACGTTAGGGCTGTTTTTGTGTTTTTGATTGTTTTATCTTGTTTTGCGCTTGTAATGCGTGGTAGTGTATTGGGAACAAGTATTAGTGAAGCTGTTCCATTTTACTCATATTCTGATCCAATGGCTTTACAGGCAGGTCAGTGGCTCAAGACTAATTATCCTGAACCTGCGACAGTGGTTGTTACTTCTGCTCCGGGTTTTTGGTTTAGTGCTTTTTGTGAAAAAACTGTTATAGCAGCTACGGCTCCTACAGTTGAGCGAAATGTAATTTCGGAGTCAATTTTAGATTTATCTTACGAAATAGAGACTCCATTAACTCTTCTTCGCGGTTATGAGGCTAAGGGAGATATTTCTAGTGAGACGTATGTTTCTCTTAATGGTGTTTGGTATCTTAACGCTTTTAGTTCTATTACAGGTGATTTTATCTCTTACGATATTGATGGTGTGCATAAAGAGTTGAGCTTGAGTCAGATGTCTCGTTTTTATAATTTGACTATTACTGATGATGGTGTTCATGTTTTGACGATTGTTTACGCTAACGATGATGTTTTATTAACCCAAATTCAGTCGATTCACGAGACTTCCTATCCTACTCAGGTTTCTTGGTCTATAACTCCTGTGGATCGACAAGTACGTAATGTCTCGTTACAGCTAACTATGTTTTTAAGCTTGTATTTTAATTTTGAAAAAGTATACTTACCTGGCATTTTAGATTGGGAGAATCCTTGGGATAATCCAACAAATGTATCTGACACACATTGGGCTGTAACAAATTTCTATAAAGATACTTTAATCGATAATTATATAGCAACGTACGATGAACAGAATCAGGTTCATTATGCTTTACAGTTTAATGATTTGCCTACTTGGGGTAATATAGGCGCTTTAGGTAATCTACAAGTCGATGCGTTCCGATTCAGTTATGAGTTTGACAACATTAATTCTGGCAAAAATGTTTCGTTTTCTTACCAAACATTGACTTTTTCTGAAGACAGTTATTATCAGAGTGTGCCACTAACGCAGGTTAGGGAAATGTTTACTGCACAACCAGTGTGGTATTACACTGTTAATAGTCGAGACTATATTGATTTTATAAACGAAAATAACGTTGGTTTTCTTGTTTATGACAAATTCCAGTTGGACACCAAACTTATTAAAAGTCCTATTTTGAACTTGATCTACTCAAATGATAGGTATGCTATCTTTAAAGTAGAACAATTTTTTGATTGTGTATCCTAATCGGATAGCTTTTCTATGTTATTGCCATTTTAATCATAGTTCTGTTTGGCCTTAAGTATTTCTAATTCATCTCCTTATAGAAGTGTTTGTTGCAGTATAGCAGACTAGTTTAAGTTTTGGTGTGCTATGTTTGACTGTTATGACTTTTAGTTGTGATTTCCGAGGGGCTGTCTTAACATACAAACAAAAAGGACACATCCTAAAACAAGTCTGCGAAACCTTTAACATATCCCAACAAATCTACTGCAACTGACTAGCCCAAAAACAACAAACAGGCAACCTCAACCAAAAAAATATGGACAAGAAAAAAAATAGGCCCAAAACAACTCAGGCGATACATGTAAGAACACCCCGGCGTCTACATAAAAGAAATAGCACAACACTTTAATTGTAAAATTTCCTCCATGCACGTTGCCCTTGTTAAATTAAAGATAGCGCGTAAAAAAATCTGAAGTCTATAGCGAAAAATCTGAAAAAACTCGGTAAATATTTCTAGAAACTCTATTCAAGATTCTAGAGTATAAACGCGTTTATATTGATGAATGCGGCAATAGAAAAAGATTTGGTGCGTGAATACCGGTCGTGCATTAAGATGTAGGTGTGTTGAGGACCGTGGCGTGGGCGAGGTTTCATTGTGTAAATGTGGTTGGTGGATTGTTTGGCGGCAGGGTGATGACGCCGTTGTGTTATGAGCATTCTGTTAATGGGGTGTTTTTTGAAGATTGGTTTGGAAACATGTTTATGTCTTGTGCCATATGGTGTAACTGTTATTTTGGTTTATGTTTCTTTTCAGTGTAAGAAGCGTTTGTCGGCTATTGCTGATAGGGTGGGTGTTTGTTTGTTGTTTTTGTGCGTTTGAATTTTAGGGTGTGGGTGAGGTCGTGTGTGGTGTAGTTTTTTAGGGTGTGTATACTGTTATGTCGCTTGCGTTGCATCGTTTTGCCATTTCTGTTTGTGTCATGGGTTTGCCGGGGTGTTGTCTGCGAGTAGGAGTATGTTTGCTTGTTTTCTTATGGTGTTTGAGTTTGTGTGGGTGTTTGCTATTTCTTGTATTTGTTTGCGCTCATCTGATGTAAGGGTTATAAACATGTTTTTGCTTCATTTATTATACCTGTTCTTTTTAGCAGGCATACTGTAATGCTAAAATATACTTTTGTCAATGTAATAGTGTCACATCCAGCAAGTAATTAGGGTATTGTTGGGTATAGACGTTTTAATTTGATTCTATCATCTTTGGTGGTGAATTGCCAGTTTACCCTTGCACATTGAGCGTTACGTTGCAAAGTCCACAACTGGACTTGCTTTTGAAAACTTTCCATATCCGCAAATGGGTTGCCAAGAGCCATACGATACATAACCCCAATTTTAACCTCAGCCATATCCAACCAACTCCCATGCTTAGGCGTATAATGCCACTTAAACCTATTTGCAAGCCGATGCGCCTCCTCCGCACAAAACGCCTCATACAACGCCCCAAAACAATGAATATTCAAATTATCCGTAACCAACACAATTTTATTCACTGAAGGGTACATGACATCAGACGTAAACTTTAATATATGAGCAAAATCAATTGCCGTTCGAGTTTTAGCAATTACAGTTTCCCTCCGTCCACCAAAGGCTCAAAAATCATAAAAATATCTACTACACCCATCCGTTCATACTCATAATCGATTCTTTGAGGTTGGTCTGGCGCACAAGGAATGCGAGTCTGTTTGATGAGTTGTTTATTTGTCTCATCAATACAAATCATTGGTCTTAGTGGATCATAGGGGCGCTGATAAGCCTCTAGTACCTCTTCCATTTTGGTTATAAAGTCGGCGTTTGTTTTGGGGGTGCACCATTTTTTGGTGAGCCAGGGTTTAATTTTGTTTTTTTCATTGTCTCACAAATGGTGCTGTCTGTTATGTGGTCGATGATTTTTAGTTGTATGGGTTGGTCTGCGATGGTTTGTATTGTCCATCGGGATCGTCTTTGGGTGGTTGTGAGTATGTGATGGTGTAGATGTGGGCTTTGATTTCGTCGGTTACTTTGCGATGGTAGTTTAGTTGTTTTTTCGACCTAAAGCGGCTTCCATTTCTTCTGTGACGAAGCGTTTGGCTACTGAGGTGATTGTGCTAGGTGTTGCGTTGTATGTTGTTTGTATGTGGTCGTATGTCTAGGTTTTGTTTTCGGGTGTTTGGTCTAGTTTTAGTGGTATTTGTGCGTGTTTTATGTGGTAGCTTTTTCCGTCTTTTTGTATGAGTTGTTTTAGTTTTTGGCGTTCTTGTTGGGTTAGTGTAAATTTGTAACTTGGCATAATAGTTCTCACATCTTTTTTGAGAGACTATATCATACACCCCTATTTATAAAACCCTAATTACTTATTGGATACACCACTAGTACACCACCAAAAATTACGTGTGCTCTAAAATAGTTTTTGTTGTATATGTTTTTTAGGTCGTAGACATTGATTGCATACACAGTTAAATGGCAGGTCTTTGGTGGGACAGACTTTAGTGTATTTACAGACACTGCATCCAAAGTCTGTGTTGCACTTGGTGCATGTTTGAGTGAATGCAATTTCTGATTTTAGAATGCCCTGCAATGTGTCTTGAAGTTGATTTATGTTGTTGTAATTCTTTATATGATATAGCATGTTTTGGCTATTGTATTCTAACCCTAACCGTATTAGTAGCATGAATTTTTCTTTCTCGACACGTGGAAGCTTGAAACCTTTTTTGTTTACTAGAACAACCATTTTTTGTCTCCTAGAACATTTTTAATCCTGTTAAGAAAGTTACTTCTTCAGGTGTAAGTTTTAACCACTTAATTAGCGTTGATGTGTTCTTTTTTTGTTGTAGCATTAGTCTGAGATATGGTATAAATAGCATTTTTGCTTCATGTTTGCTGGTGTGGCATTGAGTGCCGATTTTTGTGCAGATGTTTGTTAGTAGTGTACGTTTAGGTTTGGTCCAAAATAATGTGATAACTCTGATTGGTGGTGTAACAAGCTCGAATGGTTTATACGATTCAGGGTCAACAATAGCTGCTTGGGCGAGGTTATTGTAGACATATTTGAGCAGGTGCCAGTTTTCTGTTCCTACTCTCCCTCGAAAGACATCTGATAGGGATAAGTAGTTGTATGCTTCTGCAAGTTTAGTTGGGTCAGTGTAGCGTTTGGACATGTTATCACCTATTGACATTAGTAAGTCATCGCATTCAACGGTTGAGTAGCTAAGAATGTTTGTTGCTTCTACAGTGTTTTTCGCGGCGAAATAATTTTTTAGTGTATCATACATACTGATGTCTTTATTCCTATGTCCTAATGCCAACGTGTCCTGTTCTGTTAAGGTTCTACCTTCTTCACTTAACCCTTGCAAGTCGTTTATTGCTGATCGCACATCGCCTTGACTATTTATAGCGATTTTTTCTAAAGCTTCAAATTCATATGTAATGTTTTCTTGCTCGCATATTCTTTTGAGTGACATTATAATTAGAGGAATACGTGTTTGTTGGAATTTAATTAACACGCAGAGTTTTTTGAGTGGCCGTAATTTTTCTATGTCGATATCGTTAGCTGCCATTACAATCGGTGTGTGTGTGTTTTCAATAATTTTTATGATAGCGTTTACTCCGCCACGATCTTCATTACCGGCAATTCCATCAACTTCATCCAAAAACAGTAGGTTACCCTTAATTTCGCTGGAAAACTTGTCCAACCCTGTAAATGATGTTGCTGGAGTAGCTACGCGGTTTATTGCTTTTTCTGATCGCGTATCACTAGCGTTCATTTCAATGATTCTAAATTTGTACTCATTTCCTGCTACGTTTACTAGCGTAGTTTTGCCCACGCCTGCCGGCCCATAAAGTAGCACGGCTTTTTTAGTGGGACGTTTATTTTCTAACCATTCAACAAATAATGTTTTTGCTTCTTCATTACCTATGACATCTGCGATGGTTGTTGGTCGATATTTTTCGACCCATAGGTCGTTTTTCAACTGCTGTCCCCTAAAGCTTTACCCACTCTGGCAAATTGAGCTAAAAGTGCACTTAACTGTAAATCGCTGTTAGCACCTTGCGTTAAGCGATAATCGTATTCTCCAAGAATGTTACTAAACTCTGCTTTCTGTTCCGGCGTAATGTAACTGATTTTGAAGAGTTCTTTTTGCATTTGACGGATAATCTCTGCCCCTGTAAAACCATAAATGCCTATAATATCATACATTACCCGTCGGGCTTCTATAAAATCCCCATTAATGGCTTTATTGAGCATAAGTTGAACCTGTTTAGGACTAGCTTCACCTATGATTTGAGACACAACTTTTTCATCTACTTCTGCGCCATCCTTATAGGCTGCTGCAGTTTGTAGAGCATTAATAGCGTGTCGTAAATCACCCTCAGCATAATCCACAATTCTCCAAATAGCTTCCGAAGAGGCATTTACATTTTCTTTTTTACCTATATCTCTTAGATGCTCTACCATGGCAGTCCTGTCAAGACGCGAAAATCTGAAAATTGCACATCGACTTTGAATGGGTTCAATTATTTTACTTGATTGATTACAGATCAAAATAAATCTTGAAGTACGACTGCTAGTTTCCATAATACGTCTAAGCGCCGTCTGGGCAGGACCAGTCATTTGGTCACATTCATCTAAAATAATCAATGCAAATGGTACATCTCCAAATGCGCCTCGACTATAACGTGAAAAGTCTTTTACACGCTCTCGTACAGTATCGATACCTCTCTCATCTGAAGCATTAAGTTCCAAAGTAAAGTTTTTCCAATTTTGCGTGCCAAACAGTTCACGTGCAATGCATAATGCCGTTGTAGTTTTTCCTGTGCCTGGTATACCTGCAAACATTAAATGTGGCATGGCCTTTGGTTTTCTCATAAACGCTTTAAGACTTTCGACAATATCATGTTGATCTACTACGTCTTTGAGATTTTTTGGTCGATACTTTTCTACCCACATAAGTGTCTCTTCATTTATTGCCATTAAAGTGACCTTCCACAAACAACTTTACAGTAACGCAATTGTGTAGATGATTAATTTACTTTCCTACACTTAAAAAGTGAATACGTATGAAATAAGTGGAGATTTAACGAATTTTGCTGCCTTCTGATATGTCTTTTTCTGGTTGTATTACTGACACATTGCCTTCTTCATCTTCAGCTGCTAGAATCATACATTGAGATTCCATACCTGCTAACATACGGCGTTGAAGGTTTAGCAAGAAAACACATTTTTTACCAACGAGTTCTTCAGGTGAATAGTATTTACGTATCCCAGCCACTGCTTGACGAGTCTCTATACCAAAATCAACTACTATTTTAATTAGTTTTTTTGATTCTGGAATTGGTGTTGCTTCAAGTATTTTTCCCACTCTTAAGTCAAGTTTCTCAAAATCAATAAAAGTTATTTCTGCTATTTCCTCTGCTGCCATATTTTTCACTATTTAAACGTAGACAAACTTGAAGATAATATTTTCCTTCCATAAACAAAGAATTCTTATTCGTTTAGTATTTTAGTAAAGATTCCAACAAACCCAAAGCAATTCAACACTACAAACAAGACGCCCCCTCAACTTAGAAAAACACTAACCCTTCCTAACCAAACGACCCAAACGCTCACACAAAACACCATTAAAAATCTCCACCCCAGCCGTCTCAATATCACCCAAAAAAAGGCACCCCATAAACAACAACCTTTTTCTTACCAACCACCCAACCCTTCTTCTTAATCTCAATTAACTGCCCATAATCAACAAAACCCTAATTGAAAACACAAAGACAAAACATACACGTAATCATCATTACCATCAGTAAACACCTTCAAAGGACACTAAAACGAAGGCACCCTAAGAACCTTGGCAAGTTTACGTATCATATCTAAACAGGTTTGCTGAAGTCCATTTGCCAACAGAGAATGCGGCAAACAAGTAAGACCTGCGTTTTATGGCGGTGTAGATGTAGCAGTCACCGCTTTCAGACTCAATTTGGCCGCTTCGCGGTAGTGTTTTTTCTTTTTTTAACAAACGACCATAACTCATCGCACTCAAGCTGGGAAAGACCCACGTTTTTCATCAAATAGTCATTTACTTTTGTAGCGTGTTCTGCTAGGTCTTCTAGGAGGGTGCCTATGGTGTCTCGGTGGTGACCTGTTAGTCGTTCTATGCTTCTTATGCCATTTTTCTCAACAAGATGTTTGCATATTGTGGTTATTTGTTGTTCTGTTAGGTGTTTTCTGTAGAGGGGTGTGTTTTTGGTTTCGGTGAAGAATTTGTTGCAGTGAAGGCATTTGTAGATTTGGTGGTCTGCGCGGTTTTTGCCGTGTTTTATGGTGTTTTTGTTTTTTTCTTTTTGGTAGTGTGTGCATTTTGGGTTTTGGCATGGTGGAGTGTTTGTGTCTTTTGGGCGTGTCATGCCATTATTTTTATCCCTGACTTCCCAAATTTAAGTGGTGTGTTTTGTTTATCGGTTTGTTTTTTAGTTGTTTTTGTTATTAGAGGTGTATTGTGGTTTATTTAGGATTGAGTCATGTTACTTATGTTGAGTA
>JAITMO010000068.1 GCA_031277345.1 Candidatus Bathycorpusculum soli | reverse complement strand
TACTCAACATAAGTAACATGACTCAATCCTAAATAAACCACAATACACCTCTAATAACAAAAACAACTAAAAAACAAACCGATAAACAAAACACACCACTTAAATTTGGGAAGTCAGGGCTTAATATTACTAAAAATAACGTGTTAACAGTTCTCCATTAGAAGATTAACGCCAGCATTAGCTAAAACAGATATGCTCTCAGGGTGAATAAACTGAGCAATATTCTTATCAAACAATATATTAGCATTTGCGGGAAATTCTTCATCTCCATCCCAAAAAATAAATTGCAATGGAATACATGGAAACGCGTTAACGGCAAAACTAACATCACCACCAAACAAAGATAACTGCCCACCTATCTTTAATACTCGCTCCTTAAGCAAATCTATTTTCCGATCAAAATAAGACGCAAAAGGCACCAAGGTCATTTTTCGATATGCCGGCTCAAAATTAGAACACTCACAAAGATTGCTAAACGCAACCATATTACCCGAATTTTCAGCATCCGCCTTATGAAAATACAAATGATGCAATATCAAAAGATAAAAAACATGATTCTTTACTGGACCCGCTACGTCTGCGGTATGCCTATTAACCGAAAAAGAAATATTAAAAAACGGAATATATACAAAATTCTCATCAAATTTAAGACGCAACTTTTCAGCCACCTTAACATGATCCAACGTAAGAAACAAATTCTGATAATAAACACACAAACGCTCAACATTCGAAACAGCCATAAACAGCCAACCTATGAATACCCTAATTAAAAAAACCAATAATTACACACATAAATAGTTAACGCTAACTCTACATTTACAAAAAACAATATTCACTACACAAAAAAATAATAGGCCCGTGCAGATATAACAAAATTGGTTACAACAATGCTTAGTTTAATTGCTGTTGGCATTGGCGGATTTTTTTAGGCGCATGTATGCGTTATGTCATTTCACAGGGATAACTTATTTTAAGTCTTTTTCTTATGGACATTATTTACCCAATATTGTTGTAGCGTTTATTATTGGTTTAACTAGTGTTGGACACCAAAGTGTAGTATTATCCACGTCAAACGCACGAAATTAAATTCGAAATAATGTTTATAAATACGAAGCTTGATTGGAGATTTAAAATAGTTATTTTTATGGAAAAATCAAATATTTAGAACAAAAAACCGTTAAAAAGTACCAAATACTACAAAAAACACCGTTCATGCGTTTGACGTGTAGTATTACCTGAACAGGTAAAATTATTTCTAACCGCTGGTTTATCAAGTGGCTTAAATACTTTTTCAACATTTACCTTTGAAACAATGCTATGTTGGAACAGGGAAACTATTTTCACGCTACTGGAAATATTCTGCTAAATATCTGCTTTAGCATCGTATTTGTTTTTGCAGGATTACTTACTGCAAAACTAATTATCAAAGCATAGAAAACAACTGTTAAATGTTCAAGTTTTGAAGCAAGTGTTAAAACGTTGTATTGCTGTTTCAACGATTTGTTTTGCTTCTTTAGCGCCTTGCCAACCTTTAATATTCGTCCATTTATGTGGTTCTAAACGCTTGTAGGTTGTGAAAAATTCTTGAATTTGAGTTAATTGGTGTTCATGCACATCTGTGATATCGTTGTAGCCTTTGAAACGCGCATCATCAGCAAGCACTGAGAGAATTTTTCCATCAGGTCCATGCTCATCTTCAATATGTAAGGCTCCGATAACGCGAACACGAGCAATTGCGCCAACTTCTAAAGGCTCATGCGTTAGAGTCATGATGTCTAAAGGATCATTGTCTTCTGACCATGTCTGCGGGACAAATCCGTAATCTACGGGAAAAAATACAGCTGAAGGTATGATGCGATCAAGCACAAAAGCCTCCCAATCTGATCTATACTCATATTTGTCACGAGATCCACTTAAAACTTCAATAACCATGTTAAGGTCAGTTGGCGGGTTATCACCTGCAGGAATTTGTTTCCAAAGATTCATAAATACATCCACAATCTTTACAGTCTGACAAACATAAAAATTTACCTACACTAAATTTAGTATCGTCCAAGTAACTATAGCTAGTATAACTTGTGGTGTCTGGATTTATGTATACTGGAGCTAACAATACTCGTTTAGTATCCGTCCAAGTAACTATAGCTAGTGTAACCGCACTAGTTATAGTTACTCGGACGTGCCGTCTGAGTAACTCTGAATTTTCATCCATTAGTCAATTTAATGCCTTCTCATCATTCGGCAATCACTGTATCATTAAAACAAACATAAAAGCCTTCAGAAAAAAAGCTACAACGTACCAAAAAGATACGCTATCAAACCAATCAAAAACAGCACTAAAACAGCCCTCTTAATTTTACGCGCATTTTCCCTAGAAGGATTCAAAAGCAAAAATATTGAACATACTATTAACCCCACATCAGTAACCAAAACCAACGGTATAAACCATATACCTACTAATCCCAAAAACCATGTAACTGGCGTTAAAGCCACTGCAAACATAAAAAATCCAACCGCAACAACCGATGTCCATTTCTCTCCAAACCGAACAGCCAAAGTCTTCACACCCTCAGCTCTATCTCCTTTAACATCCACAATACCTTTAGTAATCTCTCTGCCTGTATTTGAAAGAAACGCCATAGCCGCAAACAATAAAACATTTAGTCCCACAGTCCCAACAGCTGTTACACTACCATAAATAAACGGAATAGCAACACAAGCACTCACCAAAAAATTACCCGGCAAACCACTACGTTTACCCGCCGTCAAATAAGAAGCCGTCAACAACAAAGAAACCGCCGCAACAACAAAACAAAACACGCCATAAGGTGATACAAGTAACGAAAACACAAATCCAACAGCAATCAATACTGCCATAAACACTAATGCTTCTTTAGGCTTTATTACGCCACTTGGAATTGGCCTCTGTGGCTCATTAATAGCATCAATTTTACGATCATAATAGTCATTAATTACCATAGAAGCCGCACAAAATGTAAACCCTGTGAGAAAACCATACAAAATATTAAGCCAAATATGTGAAACAATTGTTGGATCAAAAATAAGTGACTTCGCAACTGTTACATCAGCAAGAAGCACACCAACAAATACTGCAAAACCCATCATAACACAGTTAACAGGGCGCATCAACTTTATGAATCCATTAACCTTGTTCATACACTTCTTACCGCACATTTCTGTTTGAAAGATTAGTTTGTGAGGTTATACCCTCGGGCTGTGACCATCTTGTTGTTGATTAGTTTTGTTTCCGAGTTGCCAATTACTATGGTTGTTACCATGTCTATTTCTTCGTCAAGCAAGTTTTTTAGAGTTGTAATTTTTGCTTGTTGTCCTTTTCTGCCTGCTTGTTTTACAATTCCTACTAGAGTATCTGGGTGTATATGTTTTATCATGATTTCATAGGCTTTTATTAAGGGTTCAATTCTGCCTTGACTTTGGGGGTTGTAGAGTACTATGGACATGTCTGCTTGTGAGGCTAATTCTATTCTTTTTTCTATTTTCTCTAATGGTGTTAATAGGTCACTTAGACTAATTACCGCAAAGTCACTAATCAAAGGTGCACCTAGTATAGCTGAGGCTGCTGAGGCTGCTGTTATACCTGGAATGATTTCTATAGGAATTCTAGTTTTTTCTTGTTCTGCAACTTCTAAAACAATACCTGCCATACCGTAGATACCTGGATCTCCGCTACTAACCATGACAACTTTGTTGTTTTCGTTGGCTTTTTTAACGGCAATTTTAGCTCTTTCTACCTCTTTACCCATTGTTCCTGAAACAATTTCAGTATCTCTACGGGTTATGTCTTGAATTAGTTTAATGTATGTTCCATAACCTACTACTACGTCTGCCTCTTCAATAGCTATACGTGCTTTAGGGGTCATGTGTTCGAGATTGCCAGGACCAATTCCAACTACGCTTATGCACCCTTGGCTATTGCTATTGTTGTCCCGTGCAGTTTGGTTTTTTTGAGTATCAGATTCGAATTTTTTCCTGCTATTATTAATGCTGCTCGTTCGCAAACTCCTCCTACACCAATTTTTTCTTGAACTAATTTTGAGTCTGGTGACAACTCGGGATGATTTAAACTACGTAGTGTTTCGACACTTAAAAATTCAAACGGTATGCCAAACAATTTAGCTATATCTAACATAGCCGTAGATTTGCTCTTTATATCTACACTTGCAAATTTATCAATACGCCATGCGGGCAAATTTACTGTTTCCAATGCAGCATTTACCGTTTCAACTAAATGGCTGCTCTGTGAATCTTTGCGACAACCTAAACCTGCAACAATGCATTTTGCTCTAAGCAAAGTAACGGGTTTGTTAAACTCTTCAAACTTTATCAACAATGACTCTCTAGCTATAACTGCACCTGCATCATAATTTTTTACAATTTCTATCGCTTCTTCACAGTCGTTTACATGTTCAACTTTAAAATTCTCAAGCATGTGCGTGACTTTTTTTGTATATCCAACTATAACTAGTACAAAGCGTTCTTCATTTACAATGGTCGCGTTAACTGGTGCTAGACTTTTTGGGTTTTCAATAGTTAAATGTAGCTTTTTTGCTAGTTCATCAACACTTTGTTTTCCTGCAGAATCAGATGCAGTAGTTATAACTGGCATTGCGTCTATGCCCTTGGCGATGATTTTTGTTAATTCGTTTGCGCCACCATAATGTCCCGATAGAAGACTTATGACAAATTTTCCTGTTGCATCAACACCAATAACTGCAGGATCGGTGAGTTTACTTTTAAGGAGTGGTGCTATAGCTCGAATTGTTATCCCTGTAGCCATAACCGCTACAATAGCATCGGTATTGCTATACTTTTCTTTAATAAACTCTCCCACAGTTCCCTCTAGTTCACAAACGTTTGGTTGGCTGTATTTTTTAGAAGCAAAAATAGAATTTTTTAAACCCTCTTGGTCGAGGGCTTGTTTTATGTTTAAGGCTGTTTTAACGCCGTGTCGTGTAATGGCAATAATAGTTATGCCTTTAGGGAACATTTGGCTCCTCACCTTTGCGGAAGCCAGTAGTAAATGTTGGGTCATAGAGTTTCGATAAATCATACGCTTTTGGATTCATAACTTTTCCTACATAAATTAAAGCTGTTTCAGTGATTTTTTCTGCTTTTACTTTCTCTACAATGTCTGCTATGGTACCTTTAACGATTTTTTGTTCAGGCCATGTAGCTTTATACACCACAGAAACTGGTGTATCTTTTGGGTATCCGCCTTTTTGTAGTTCAATTATGACTTTTGCAATATGTGGTGTGCCAAGGAAAATAACCATTGTTGCTTGGTGTTGAGCTAGTTTGCTTATGCTTTCTTTTTCTGGTACTGGTGTTCTGCCTTCTGGTCGGGTGATGATAACTGTCTGAGAAATGTTTGGTAATGTTAATTCTCGATTTAATGCTGCAGCTCCACCTAATAGACAGCTTATGCCTGGAATACGGAAGTAGCTAATGTTTTCTTTATCTAGTTTATCCATTAATTCTTGGATTGCACCATAAAAACTGGGGTCTCCATCATGTAGTCGAACAACATTTTTGCCTGCTTTAATGCCATTAGACATTACCTTCACCATTTCAGGCAGGCTCATTTTTGCGCTATCATATAACTCTGCAGTTGACTTGGCATATTTTAAATATTCTGGATTTAGCAATGAACCTGTATAGACTACTACATCTGCTTGTTCAAGATAGCGTTTTCCTTTTAGCGTGATTAATTCTGGATCCCCTGAACCTGCACCAATAATTACAACGTCTTTACTCATTTTTATGTCCCCATTTTATCGTTGTTTATGATATAATTCTTTTTTACAATAGCTATTGTAAAGTAATCTTCAATAACATTCCAGTTTAATGCATCACATAATCTACCTACAGTTACGGTTTCATTTGACATGCTACAACGTCTAATAAGTGCAATTGTGCTATTTTCTTTAAAACCTGCGCGCTTTAAAACTGGGATCAACTCTTTTAGTCGATAGGCACATTTTATAAAAATTAAATTCTCTGAACATTTTGCTGCTTCTTCAACTAATTTCTCATCAAACTCTGAAGGAATAACTGTTACCAATTCATCTTTTTCTGCCAAAGGCATCCTTGCACTTGTTGCACATGCATTAAACGCGCTAACTCCTGGAATAATTTCTAAATCCATGTTTGGATGACCTTTTTGCAGACTTTGATATAGATAAATAAAGGTGCTATAAAACATAGGATCACCCAAAGTGATAAAAACCACCAATTTACCCATCCCTACCTTTTGAGCAATAACATTTGCATTCTTATCCCAAAGCTTCTGATTTCCCATATCATCTTTAGTCATAGGAAAAATAAGCTCCAACATCTCCGGCTCTACCGCACGCTCCTCAAGAATCTGCTTAATCATTGTCACCGCAAGACTAGGCTTATCCGCATTAGCCTTTGGAATACAAATAACATCTGCATTATGCAACGTTTTTGCGGCTTTAAGAGTAATTAACTCTGGATCGCCTGGACCTACACCTACACCAATAAATTTACCTGTCAACTCACGTATCACCTATCTTTAATGCTGAAACAATCATTATAGGATTTCTCGCTAACATCATCGTTCCACTCTTAATTTGCTTTCCCTTCGAAATCGAAACATGCACTACCTCAATATCTTTAAACCCCAATTTCCCCAACTCATCAATAGCCATAGTTGCTGTCTCTAAAAGTATAGCATTAACCACAACTCTCCCATTTGACACAAGCTTAGTCTGAACTACCCTAAGAACCTCTCGTAAATCCATAGTTCCGCCAATTAACACCGCATTTGCACAAGGAAACTCAGCTAAACCCTCAGGTGCTCTACCATGTCTAACAACAACTTGGTCTTGAACACCAAACTTTTCAACATTACTCTTAGTTAACCTTACCGCTACAACATCCTCATCAAGAGAATAAACCCTGCCCATAGAACCCACTTGTAGTGCTGCCTCAACAGTTAAACCACCCGTACCACACCCAACATCAATAACAGTATCTCCATCATTTAACCTAGCCTTAGACATAGTTAACACACGCACCTCCTCCTTAGTCGGACCCGGCACACTTTCATCAGTAATAAAATAATCATCCGGCACGCCTGGTGTCTTAAAATTCCAAATACTTGCCATTTACTACACATTCCCACTGTTACATTTTGCTTTGATAACCATAACACATAAAGTACCAAACTCTAAAACAGAAACTGATCCTAAAGAACTCTTAACAATCCGTTCATCACTTAGCGTCACGTTTTCGCAGATAAACACTACCATATCTGAACTAAAACCTGCATCTAAAAGATAAGCAGCAATTTGCTTTGGCGCAAAAGCTTTAGCGTCTGGCAAAAGCATTATATCTTTACCAGCTTTTAAGCAAGCAATTAATTCAGTTTTTTTTAAAACATCTGCGTTACCTTGATGAAATGTAAACAGACAAGCATCATCCCAACTTAAACCTAATTTAGCTGCACAAACTTGGATAACACTTATACCTGGCGTTACATTGATTTCTGACAAAGTAATTAAGCGGGTGTTTAAAACCGTTTTAAGAAGTCCTGAGAATCCTGGATCACCAGTTGATAGAATAACTACCGCTTTACCTTTTCTGTTTGACTCAACTGCATACTTTAATAATTCATTTAGATTTTTAGCTGTTAAAACATAGGTTTCACAAGGTATATCTTTATTGAATAGATCAAGGCTACGTTGTGCACCAATTACTATTTGAGCATCTGACACAATTTTACGCGCCAACGGCATAACATAATCTACACTACCCGGTCCAGTGCCTACTATGTCAAGTTTAACCATGGCGAGTTCTCTCTTGCATTTTTATCCATACCTAAAACTTTGCCGTCCATGGCAACAATAACTATACTTATCTTTATCTTACCATCTACTCTATCAACAATACGTTGACTAACTCGCATAGCAATTTTATCATAAGTCTCTTCCAAAAGACCTGCCTGTTGTAAAACCTTTGTAGCTTCATCTGTAGTATTAGTTGTTAACAATTTATTAATTACCTGCGTTGACGCCCCTACGGACCCTGCATAGGCTGCAATAACCTCATTACGAGCATCCCCCATTTTATGATGTGTATTAAAAATGTTTGCTGCCAATTTCACTATTTTACCCGAATGCCCTATAAATATAATTTCTTTAACATTTTTATCAACTGCTTTATCTAACATGTAACCAACAAAGTCTCCTGTTTGTATAATAGCATCCTCAGGAGCGCTAAAGACTTCTCTAGCAATTTTCTCACCTATATTACCTGGAACAAAAATTAACCGCTCATAACTTCGAGACATAGCAACATCAATTTGAGGTACCAAAGAACGCCTGCAAGCTTCAAGAGATAACGGTTTTACAACGCCCGTAGTCCCAAGTATAGAAACCCCGCCCTTAATTCCCAATTTTGCATTCGTTGTTTTTTTAGCAATATTTGC
The DNA here is from genome assembly GCA_031277345.1 of Candidatus Bathycorpusculum soli. GTDB lineage: Archaea > Thermoproteota > Bathyarchaeia > Bathyarchaeales > Bathycorpusculaceae > Bathycorpusculum > Bathycorpusculum soli. Next base: position 2,413 of record JAITMO010000068.1, on the reverse strand, counting down.
CCCATCAGGCGCACTTATAACAACTTCCACTCCTCTACCCTGCGGCAAAACCTCTCTGACAGCCTCAGTTATCATAGCTCTAGGAACAGGATTAATCGCCCCCTCTCCCACAGAAACCTGCAAACCCACCTTAGTCACAACACCTACACCCACACCACTTCTAATAACAACTTTTCCATCACTAGTAAGCTTAACAGCAGCTACAATCTCCATCTTATCTGTAGCATCTATATCCTGTCCAGCATCTTTTACAACCACAGCCTCCGCAGCACAATCATCCAACCTTTTACTAGACTTTACTGGCACCTCAAAACGCAAACCAATAGGCGTAGGAATAACCACACAATCAACTGACCCATTAAGAACAGCTATCACTGCCGCCTTAGCGGCTGCTGCAGCACTTGCCCCAGTAGTTAAACCATACTTAAGAAACCGCGCCATACTACTTGCCTCTAACCATAAAGTTTACCTTCCGCCAAAGTGAGCAACGCATTAAAAACAGCAACCGCAATAGTACTACCACCTTTACGACCACGCGTTACCACATACGGAACAGACAAACCCTCAACCACTTCCTTAGCCTCAGCAGCACCCACAAACCCAACAGGAACCGCAACAACCAACGCAGGTCTAACCTTACCTGCCCTAATATGCTCCGCCAACTCAAACACTGCCGTCGGTGCATTGCCCACAAGAACAACTGCGCCATCCAAACCATCACTAATAGCTAAACGCATAGCTGCTGCCGAACGCGTCAAACCCTCACGCTTAGCAAGATCCATAACTCGTTCATCATTCATATACGTACAAATACTGCAGCCAAACCTTTTCAAACGAGCTTCATTAATACCTGCTTTTACCATTTTAACATCCGATACAACCCTTGCACCAGCGTTAATTGCTCCCACTCCAGCATTAACTGCATCATCACTTATCACCAAAAGCTTTGCAAACTCTGGGTCAGCAGTAGTATGAACCACACGCTCCACAATCGACACTTTATCCTTTGGCAACTTTGCTAAATCCTCCCCTATCACTTGCCGAATAAGCATCATACTCTTATCTACAATCTTACCAGCAGCAGAAACTGAATAAGCATCCAAAACTTCACTATCTCTTTTAACCTCTCGTCCTAACGCCTTAAACGCCTTCTCTTCTAAAATCTCTGCAATACGACCATCGCTGCCTAAAGGTTCACCATACACAAGCTCAATTCCTTTAGCTTTCAGTTTAGACTCTCGCTCTTTTACACAAATAAGCCATGGAATATCTTCAGTAGTGTGAATTCCAGCAGCAAGAAATGCAGGAACCAATACAATTTTTGTTATACCTCTCTCTACAAGTATATCTACAGCTTCATTAACAGTTGGTGTATCTCTCACTATAAATGCGATTTCTACAGTTTTAAAATTACCTCGATTACGCAATATTTCGGCTATTTTTTCTATATTTTCTCTGCTATATGGCAGTTTACTGCCGTGTCCAATTAAGATTAAACCAACGCTATCATCATTACTTATTCGGTTCATTGTCAAAGCCCTTGCCCTCTTTATTAAACAATTTTATTGCAATATTAATTGTTTCTGTATCATCTTGGCTAGCGGCTATGCGTAAATTTTCGATGACGGGTAAAAATGTTTGTTTGAGTAAAATATTTGTTAGGTCGTCAATAACTTTTCGTTTCTTTTCATCAATATCTTCGCCAAGTATGTTGATTGCTTTGGTTAATTCTGTTTGTCTTATTTGTTCTGCATTTGATAGGAGTGTTGATATGATTCGTCGAACTGAGAGTTTTTTTAAGTCATCTTCAAGTATTGTGAGTTCTTTTTTTATTAGTTGTTCTGCTTTGTCAACGCATTTTTGGCGTTCGGATAGGTTTTTTTCTGCGATTAGTTGTAAGTCGTCTATTGTATAGAGTTTTACTTTTGGGATTTCTTGGACGGTTTTTTCAACGTTTAATGGGTTGGAAATATCAATTATGACTAGGTGGTTTTGGTTTGTGCGTTGGGTTATGCTATGTGTGACAATTTCTTTGGTTAGTAGGATGTGGGGTGCTGATGTGGCGCAGATGACTACGTCTGCGTTTGTTAGTATTTCTTGGAATTGGTTAAATTTTACTGCTTTGCCTCCTAGGGTTTCTGCTAGGGTTACTGCGCGGGTGTATGTGCGGTTGGCAAAGAATATGGGGCTTAGGCATCGTCTGGATAAGGCTTTGGCTACTAGTGTGCCTGTTTCACCGGCTCCCATAACAAGGATTTTTTTGTCTTCTAGGTTGCCTATTATAGTGGCTGCTAGCTCAACTGATGCTGATCCAATGGATACGGCTCCTTTGTTGATTCCTGTTTCGTCTCGAATTCGGCGTCCGATGGTCATTGCGCGGTTGACTATGTGTTTTAGGATGGGACCTATGGTT
>JAITMO010000050.1 GCA_031277345.1 Candidatus Bathycorpusculum soli | reverse complement strand
TGAATCTATAGAAAACCTCTCTGTTGGATATCCCGAACTTGTATACCACATGCAAATTAAACCGCAATTTTTCCTCTACGATATACTCCTAAAACGCATACGATTCTTTCCCCTCCTCGCCTACGAAATGACAAATATGCTTGAAGGCAACACCATAAAAAACGAAGAAAAAGCCCTAAAAAGCTATCTCCAAGCACTCAAACAAATAGAAAAAGACAAACTAATCACCCAAACAACAACAAACACCACAACAACAGACAACTACATCACAGTATCAAAAGAATTCGCCCTAAAAAGTCAAAAACCCCGTGTCTGGCTTACAAACCTAACAAAAACTGCACCACGCGCCATTTTAACATCCTTCTTTGGCATTTTTCCCAAACTCTTAAACATTACACTCCAAAACACCCAAGCCCTACTAAAAACCCAAAAAATCAACCTAAACCCACTAATACAAACCGACATAAACCCAAACTGCTACACCATCAACCCACAAAAATATATATACGTACCCATCTCAAATGGCCTTGTTTCACTCGCCAACAAAATAACCATTACAGAATACATCAAAAAAACCTTCCCAAATGAACAACATGAAAACATAACAATAACACCAATTGGCGGCATACTAAACGATGTCTACCTAATAAAAGCACAAACAAAAAACAACAAAGACAACACTAACAATAACGAACGTAAAATTATAGTTAAACGCTTCAAAGATTGGTCCGGCTTCAAATGGTTCCCTCTAACAATATGGACATTTGGCACCCACGCATTTTCCGTCTCAGGAAAAGCTCGCCTATCTAAAGAGTGTGCAACCAGCGAATTTTTACGACAACATGGCTTTAACGTCCCAAAAATCTTCTACGTAAGCAATCCCGAACGTCTAATCTTTATGGAGTACATAGAAGGAAAAAACCTAAGCCACATAATAAAACACATAGCTGCTGAGCCTGAAAAAACAAAAACCCAACAAGAGCTTAGACACATCGAAACAGTTGGTGAACTGTTTGCAAAAATACACTCACATGGAATGACCTTGGGGGATACAAAACCTGAAAACATTATTGTAAACAAAAACAATACCCTATACCTAATAGACTTTGAACAAGCCATACAAGACGGCGACAAAACCTGGGATATCGCCGTATTTCTATATTACGCAGGTCACTACATACAACTCCTTCAAAATGACGGAACCGCAGAAGCCATAACTGAAGCATTCATCAAAGGATACATCAAAGGAGGCGGTGAAATAAAAAACATCAAAAAAATCACATCCCCCAAATACACCCGCATCTTTAGTGTCTTCACGCTACCCTCACACATCATATCAATAATAAACACCATCAACAAGACAGTAGAAAAAACACAAAAAAACTCGTAAACTAACTCAACAATGATAAACAACTTTAGCAAATCAGATTTTTGCAAAAAACATGCCAGAATCTTCTACTGTGTAACAGACTGGGTTAAAACCCTTTACGGTAGCAACTTAACACTACATACATGACACGGGACATACAGCAATACTATATAACGCTAAACTATTTCACACCTGACACTTGATCTAGTCTGATAAGTGGTAAAATGAATACGTCTTTTCACATTTTTTTTGTTTTTATTACGATGATGAAGGGCGGGTGACATTTTGGAGAAGGATAGAACTTGTGTTTTTCAAGTTAACTAATCATCCTATCTGGGGTTGCTAAATATCTTTGGAAGGTTTTGTGGGTATAGTTGAGGTTTTGGTTGCTTTTTGTGCTTGAGGCGATTGTTGTTAGCTATGGTGTAGTTATTGTTTGTTACGATCTATGTTGGTGATTATGTTTTTTTGTTTCTGTTTAATTGGTTGTGCGTATTTTTGGTGTTGTTTGTTGTTTTGATGTGTAATTTTTGCTTGTGTTTTGTTTGCGGAACTTCCTTTGTTGATGTTGTGTCTTTTTTGTAACTATTTGTGGTCTCTGGGGGTATGCTGTTGTATTGCTGATGTTGTAATTCCTGTAAAAATTGGTGATTACATCAACCATTTTTAGAAACAAGAAATGTACTCTGCGGAAAGAAAGTATTTTCACATTTGTCTATTGATACTCATACACATTTTCGTCAGTATCCGCTGTGTTACCATAGATTTTTCCTCCGCGCCAATCAAATGAGCCCCAAGAACGATATACCCCACCACCAACACGAGCAGTATTGTCAGAAATTGTGCCATCATACATTACAAAAGTACCACTGGTACACACGCCACCGCCACTGTTAACACCATGAGTATCATGTGGATATCGAGCAACGTTACCAGAAATTGTGCCACCATACATAGTAAAAACGCCACTGTTATCCACGCCACCACCATTTGCGGCACTATTACCAGAAATTGTGCCACCATACATCTCAAAAGTACCCTGATTTAACACGCCACCTCCACCGTTAATTCCCCATATGTTATTACCTGAAATTTTGCCGCTATAAAGATGAAATGTACCACTACTACCTATTTCCACTCCACGACCAGTTGTGCCCTCAGCATGTGTTATGATGATGCCGTTAATTCTTAATGTGCCCCAAACATAGAGTACTGAATCAATGCCATTGTTAGCGTTAATTAATTTAAAATATTCTTTCTGATTTTTGCTTGATAATATAATGTCTTTACCTGTAGGTATGCTAAGTCCACCTGTTAGTGTAATGTCATTGTCAAAAGTGATTACAAACATTTCTGCATATGGGGCATTATCAACTGCGTTTCTAAGTTCAGATTCACTCGTAACACACACAACCCCGTCATCGTTATTTAGCATAAACATGTAAACACACAAAGAAGAAGCCAGTACCACAATCAGTAAAGAAACAAGTATCAAATTCCTACGTTTATTGCCTGGAGAACCAGTTTTAATGTTAACAGATGTATGCATAAGCAATCCATATTTGTAAATGTATAACATTAGAGTTATTTATTGATATGCATGGCAGTTGTTGTTAGACTAACGCGTAAAAACAGCAGTTATCTAAACATAATGACTTCTTGCAAGCTATGAACATATTTATAGCACTATGCTCTGCAAAATTTACAATTACCCATTATTGAGGATCTGTCTTTTGACACCAATTATAGTGCTGTGCTATTTATCGAGCGAATTGTTAATAAAAAGAATATATTACCTTGTATAAATGTCTCTGTCATTCGATGCTATGGTGTCTGAAGTTATTTCCACCTTCTTTTGAACGTGGTATTGTAGAAGTTACGCAAATACACCCTACCATATTTGCTGTTTTGCTTGTAATTTTGTCACAAACCCTCTCAAAAAACCAGCAGTATATACACCACCGTTTCGGCATCACTAAAATAAAATGTGTGAAGATAAACGTTGTTTGGTTATGTTGTGTTGTTTACTGTTTTAAATTTGTTAGGGGTTTTCCGCAACAAGTGATGTTGCATGATTTACAGCAACATGGATTTTCAACTGTTATGGTTAGTCCACATTCTTTGCATTCAAATTTATCGCCCCTTTTATTTGCCACAATAACCCCTCATCAATAGTTATTATTCGTGGTAAAAGCTAATAAGACTGCCGATTGCTTTATAGCAGCTTAACTTTTTATAGTTTATGGTGTATTGTTGTGGTGTTGTGAAGTGAATGGAGCCTTTATCGTTACGTGATCGAGAGACAATTGTTAAGCATAAACAGGCTGGCAAGT
>JAITMO010000026.1 GCA_031277345.1 Candidatus Bathycorpusculum soli | reverse complement strand
AAGTGTGAGTAACTGATAACAAGGCAAGAGAGGACATTATTTTAGCAGTGCGACGCAAAAAAAGAAAAGAAAAATGTAGCAGTATTGCTTTTTGGTTAGATGTAAGTCTAAGTATAATTGGTAAAGTCTGGTGCAGATTTAAAAAGAGCAGGAGCCTGTCTGGTTATATTCTGCATGGGTAGAAAAAATATTTTATCTTTGAGCAAGAAGAACAAGTTCGTGCAAAAATAGCAGAAGCGTCTGGTATAACTTTAAATGTGTTAAGGGAGGATTTGTTTTTAGACTTAGGTAAGTGGTTTTTCTTTTTATTTTTAAGTGGTTTGGTTTGTTTTTTAGAAGAAGGTGTTTCATGTAAGTGGTTGGAAGTGGGTGGGTGTAGTTGAGTGGTGTATTGAGTGGGGAGAAGGTTAAGAAGTATTGGTTGTTGATGTGTTTGTGTTTTTTTTTTTTTGGTGGGTGTGGTATTAATTTGGTTGTGGTTTGTTTGTGTTGTTGGAGGAAGTGTTGTGGTGGTGGGGTGGTGGGGTGTGTGTTTGGTGTATGATTTAAGTGGGTGTTTCTAGTTTTTGTGTTGTGTTTATTGGGTGTGTTTGTTTGTTTTTTTAGGGGGTGTTAAATGGTGGGGGTGTTTGGGTGTTGTTGTGTGTTGTAGGTTTTAGTTTTGTGTTAAGTGTTGAGGGTGTGGTGTTGTTGGTTTGTTTTTGTGAAGGTGGTGGGGGGTGGTTGTGTGTTGGTTGTGGTTTGTTTGTGTGTTTGTTTGGTTTGGGTTTGGTTGTGTTTTTGTGGTTAGTGTTGGAAGTGGTTTTGAGGGGGTTTGGAGTGTGGGTGTGTGTGGGTTTGTGGAATGTTTTGTAGTAGGTGTATAGTAGTTGTGTAGCAGAAACTGGTATTAAAGACTGGTTTAAACACGATGGTTACCACTGTTAATATAAAATCAAGTTGCTATAGTAAGTTCAGTTTATGTTGAGAAATACGTTAACACTATATTTATAGGTCTACAAAATTAGGAAGTTAGGGTACACCGAAAAAAACCAAGTTAAACCTATACCAACCAACTAATTTTTATAACAATTTGATCTTTATTTTAGTCCCCTGCCATAGGATTAAAACCTACACTAATTTATAAGATGCTATAAACTATTTTTCAGTCAAAAAACCATAAACCAGCCAATAACCTGATATTGTTTGTAAAGGTCTAAAAATTGATAATGTCTACACAGAATTTGCCGGTTCAACTTCGTGTTTCCATAGGTACTGCTATATCATTAGATTTAATCGAAGGTAAAATGGACGTAACCCCTGCAACAGCATATCTGATGACCTTTACTGAGGGTAAATGTTTAGCTAACTGTAACTTTTGTCCTCAAGCCCAAGAAAGCAAAAGCAATACCAATCTTTTATCTAGGGTTTCTTGGCCGGCTTTTCCAACATTTGTAGTTGTTGCAGCCTTAAATAATGCAATTAAAAAAGGTAATATTAAACGTGTTTGTATACAGGTTTTAAATGTTCCAAACGTATTTTTGCATGTTGATTCTTTAGTTAGAGAAATTAAAAAAAATGATCCTGGAATTTGTGTGTCTGTGTCTTGTCAACCATTGAATAGTGAAAACATTTTGCTTCTAAAAAAAGCAGGCGTTGATCGTATAGGCATTGCATTAGATGCCGCTTCTGAAGCTATTTTTCGACACATAAAAGGTGTCGAGGGAGGTGGAATTTATAATTGGCACCAAGAACTTGGGTTACTTGAAGAGGCACTATTAATTTTTGGGCAGGGCAAAGTTAGCACACACTTGATTGCTGGGTTAGGAGAAACGGAGCAGGAAATTGTCTGCTTAATTCAATGGTGCGTGGATAAAGGAATTTTACCGGCTCTTTTTGCGTTTACACCTATTAAAGGCACACCTCTAGAAAAACACTCACCACCTAACATCGAATCATATAGGCGACTACAACTTGCACGATACATGCTCGTACAGGGTATAACTTGCTTTAAACATCTAACCTTTAACACAGAAGGCCAAATAGTTCTGTTTGGAGTAGACACAACTATTTTAGACGCTATTGTCAATAGCGGACTGCCATTTCAAACTTCAGGATGCCCAAATTGTAATAGACCATTCTACAATGAAAAACCAAGTGGACCCCTATATAATTACCCAAAAAACTTGAACCAAAAAGAATTAGATGAAGTAAAGAGGCAACTAAATATCAGGCCATTTTAGGCAGAAGACTTTTTGTCACTAGATACTTTTGGTTTTTGCCTAGTTATCTGCTCAACAAGCCGCCAAAACTCATCCATTGCATAGCCTTTTTGCAAGTCTTTCATTAACTTTTTTACCTGATAATAGGTCATTTGAGCTTCACCTTTATCTAAACCTTCATTTGGACCTTTTATGCGCCGAAAGAGCTCATCCATTTGCCTAGGTGTTGCTTTAATTCCAGCTTTTTCCAACATTTCAGGTATTAAATTTTGACCTGTGTTTCGACCAATGAAAACTGTGGTTTCTCTTCCAACTATTTCAGGTGGGAAAGGTTCAAAAACAAGCGGATGCGCTAACATTTCTTCCACATCATCTTCAACTTCATGAGCAAAAATATTCTCACCAATAATTGGTTTATGGAATTGTATAGGTAACGCAAAAGCCTTTTCTGCAGTTTGTGAAATACGTGAAATTTTACCTAAATCAATACCTGTATCAATATTGTAGAGCAACTCAGTACATGTTACAACTTCTTCAAAAGGCGCAATACCTGCACGTTCACCAAACCCGGCAACGCAAGTATGTATATACGAAGCACCTTCCTCCATAGCAGCTAAAGTGTTTGCTGTTGCTAAACCAAAATCATTATGACAATGAATAGATAAAGGAACTTTTCTTTTTACACTCTCAGATAGACCATCACGTATGTGTGAGATTAAATAACGCATAGACAAAGGCCTAATAAAACCAACAGAATCAGCAAGCCCAAGCCGAGCCACACCAGCTTCAGCAGCTTGTTGAAACACTTGCAATATATCCTCAACAGGAGTTCTTGTTCCATCCATAAGCATAAAGTTTACATTTGCACCATGATCTTTACAATAAGTAATAGAATCTACTATTCTCTGTAACGCCTGCTTCTTTGTTATCTTAAAACGATACTGCAAGTTTAACCCATTAATAGGCGCCTCAATAGTGACATCTTTTATACCACACTCTAAACAGGCATCAATACTTTGCTTAGTTGGCTCAGCAGAAGCAGTAAGTTTCGCATGCTCAAAGCTCTCATTAACAATTTTACCAACAGAACGTTTAATCTCTTCAGAAAGAGCAGGAAAACCAACATTAATTACAGACACACCTGACTCATCCATCAACTTGGCAAGCTTTACCTGCTCTACATAAGTCAAATAAACAGTAGGCGCCTTAATACCTTCACGAAAAGTCTCATCCCAAATAAAAATCCGTTCAGGAAGTTTAGGCGGCAAATTCTTGCGTAATCTATTATAATTAGCAATCAGTCCCTGAGCTTCAAGCTTTTTAAATATAGTTTTTCTCATTTAGACACAGCCCAACAAAATAGAGCTTAAACACAAAATAATGCAGTTCCTATATAAAAACAGCATCTATTCCAACCATCCACCACACAAAAAACAAACACTATATCAAACACAAAACAAACCAAACACAACAAAAACAAACAATAACCAACAACCAAAACCACTAATCAACTAACAACTTTACCAACAAAATATTAAACATTCAACCAAAAAACACAAAACAAACAAACAGACCACTCTATAACAAAATTTACTAAATACAAAACTTCAAAAAAAAAAACAAACAAACAACAATCATAGACAGTTAGATGATTTACAATTTACCCCCTAAACTACAAAAAGTTGATTTGCTATGTATAGACGTAATCATAATGGCACTAATCTACAATGCAACATTAATTTGAACGGCTCTATTTGTTCAAGATTGAGGCTGTTTACGTATGTGTCTATTACGTGTAAGGTGTTTCTTGTTTTTATGATGTTTAGCTTTTTGATTTTTGCTAAAGCTTTTTTTTACGACAAATCTATCTTTTTGCGAGACGCTTACTAAAAACTGCTATACTTTAAATATCTCAAATTTTATGGTTAGTTCTTTTATACTTAAAAAACTTGTTAAACTGATTTTTCCAATAGTAAATCTGATTTTACCGCCCTTTAT
>JAITMO010000213.1 GCA_031277345.1 Candidatus Bathycorpusculum soli | reverse complement strand
CATACTACATAACTTGTAAGGTGTACATGTTTTGAGGCGTGTTTGTGCGTATTGTCGTGTTTCGACGGAGCAGGATGACCAGTTGAACAGTTTGGAGAATCAGAAGCGGTATTTTGAGGAGTATATTGGTCGTAATGTTGAGTGGGAGTTTTGCGGGTTGTATGTTGATGAGGGGATTAGCGGGACGAGTGTTAGCAAGCGCACGGGCTTTAAGCAGATGGTAGCCGACGCTGAAAGCAAAAAATTTGATTTGTTGTTAACAAAGGAGATTTCGCGGTTTGCGCGGAATACTTTAGACAGTATCTTCTATACCCGCAAGTTGAAGGGGTTGGGTATCGGCGTTATCTTCATGAATGATAATATTAACACTTTAGAGCCTGATTCAGAATTACGCTTGACGATTATGTCAAGTATCGCGCAGGAGGAGAGCCGAAAAACTTCCGAGCGGGTTAAGTGGGGACAAAAGAGGCAGATGGAGAAGGGTTTCGCGTTTGGGGGGAAGGCGTTTGGGTACGATAGAAAAAACGGCAAGCTAACCGTAAACGAAGACGAGGCTAAGACCGTGCGCCTCATATTTGACCTATACCTAAACTCGGGCATGGGAGCGCATACCATACGCAAGGAGCTTGAAAACAGGGGGCTACCTTCGCCCACAGGCAAAACACGCTGGCGAAACAGCACAATCTTAGATATTCTTAAAAACGAAAAATACATTGGAACGTTAAAACAAAAAAAGCTCATAACAACCGACTATTTAACCCATAAGCGCAAGCGTAACGAGGGTGAGGAAAAATTAATCATCATAGAAAACAACCATGCGCCTATTGTGGATAAGGAAATATTTGACAAAGCGCAAAATGAGCTGTCCCGCCGAAAGACCGCGACCGCTGAACAAAGCAGATATTCAAATCGTTATGTATGGAGTGGTAAGATTAAGTGTGGGTATTGCGGTTCGGCGTTTAAGCGTAAGATTAACAATATCAAATCCGAGAATCCGCAGATTTTTTGGCAATGCTCTGAATCGTTGCAGTATGGTAAGGAGAAAATCAACGCGCAGGGTCAGAAAATCGGGTGTAATTGTCAGGCTATACACGAGAAATTTTTAAAAGAGAACTTTTTAGCCGTTTTGGATTCGGTGATTGCTGATAAAAACAGAGTTATTGAGGAATTAAAGAAAAAGGTTCGGCAAGCAATAGACGAATGTCCCAATAAATCAGGTGAAATAAAGGAACTTGTGCTGGCTGTTGAGCGGATACTCACTAAAAAATCAAAGCTTATTGACATGTTTGCCGACGGAATGATAACACGCGAGGAATTCACCAAAGCTAATGAGCAGTACAGCAAACAGGCCGACGCGCTAAGTAAAGAATTGTTACTATTGAAGAATGAGAATAAATTTGCGGAAGACTTAACGCAAAAACTCAACACTATAGACCAAACCATTGAAACTATTGTACGGTTAAAGGAATTCGGGGATTCTGTATGTGAGGAAATTCTTCATAAAGTAGTAGTTGAGGGCAGGGAGAAAATCTCATTTTACCTTGCGACAAAGGAAACGGAAAAACCCGCCTTCTTCAAAATACCACTATTGACGCAACAGTACCTGTTATCCGACGAAACCCTTCATCACGATAATCCTTAATATTTTCAAACTTTATAGTCCATCATAGAAACGCTATTCACAAAACACTCATTTTGTTTTCCATAGTTATGCAAGAAGTCTAATGTAGACCTAAAGGTTTAATGGGTTAAAACGTTGTTTCTAATAGTGTGGTGGGCGATGACGATTCTGGCCCCGTAGACGTGTAGAATGATATAGATCTTGAGTGCGAAACCACCATTACCCTCTAACTTTGGTTTGAGGTGTCAATGGCAATGAGCCCACTACCTTCTTTTATTATTAAGCAAAAATAGGAAAATACGTGAAGTTATTAATATGGGTTGAATTGTTTAAAGTAAAAAGAAAAAAAGTTTTTTTATCGGTCTTCGGGTGGTGTTTCCCAGAGTTGGAGTTTTTCTTTTTTCATTTCTGTGCGTTTGCGTTGTAGGTAGCGGTAGACTGTTTTATGTTCGCATCCTTCTATTATCATTTGTATTGCGTGTCTTGCGGTATCGGCTTCTTGGTAGCTGCCTATGATGCCTACGGTGTGGCCATATATAGTAATGTTTGCTTCAGTTAGTTCTTCAATGAGGCGTCGTGTTTTTCCTTCAGAGCCGATTATTCTACTTTTTATACGTCGCATATCAGCTTCGGAGCGTCCAAGTATTATGCGTAGATCTATTAGGTCAAAGACGTCGTCTTCGTTATTTATGAGGCGGTATGTGGTTTCAGGTGCAAATCCTCTTCCTATGGCAGTAATTAGGTCTTTTGCGCGAAGCAATATTGAGGGGTCGGTTTGTTCTGGAGTTAAAGTTATGGTTATGCCGCCGTCTTCGCTATCTATGTCAAGATTGATTTTCAGACGTTTTTCTATGTATGCTTTTGTTTTACCTTCTGGACCTACTAGTATGCCTATGCGTTCTTTAGGAATTCGGATAAATGCATCAAGGTGATTTGTCATTATTTTTTCCAACAACCTGTTTGTGTAATTCTTCAATTGGTATAACATTTACGTTTAACTTACTAAAGAACTTATTTAGGTTATTTAGATCTCTAGTTAACATAAACTTTGCCATGGGATGTTCAATAGAGACTGATTGAGACATATCAATTATAAGTGGTTTATTTTTCCATATTAAGATGTTATATTCACTTAAATCGCCATGAACTATTTTTGCTTTTTGATATAATCGTTTAATGTTAGTAACTATTAGTTTATAGAAACGTTCAGGATTTTCTGGAGGGCACTCTTTTAATGAGGGGGCGCTTTTACCTTCTTTTCCGATAAATTCCATAACTACAACATTACTCTTCACTATAATCGGTTTAGGAACATTCACCTTAGCCTGATAAGCTTCCTCAAGATTACGAAATTCCTTCTGAGCCCATAACGCAAATAATGAACGTGTATCACGTTTGATATTTTTAAAACGTGGGTCGCCCTCAATATACTTTAATAAACCCTTTTTAAATTCAGCTGAAGAGGTTAAATAAATTTTAACAGCCAAATCTTTGCTATCTTTAGTTGTACCCCAATAAACCCTAGCTTCTTTACCACTACTAACAACCCCATTAACTTCATAAAGCAACCCTTTTTTTAATAAACTAAAAACTATAAGACGCGTAGCCTGATCAAAAACTTCTTCTACAGTAGCACGCTCATTAGATTTGTCTTTATGTAACATTTTATCTCTACGTTCTAAACGTTTCTCATTATACTCAAGACGTTTACGTGCTTTACGCGTCATAACAGTCTACCTTCATTAACAACCTTAAAGAGATAAAAAATATTTAAAAAAATAAAACCATCTTTTGATGACAATAAAAAGATAGCATTTAAACATGAAGTTATAATGTTAACATACCTTTACGTCTTAGGTTGTCTGCTTGTGCGTGTGTATATCGCCAAGTGACATCACCACGTGTCTCACTTTGAAAATCCCAAGGTGCAACAATAACAATGTCATTTTCACGAATCCAAACACGTCGTTTCATTTTGCCACATATGCGGCACAATCTATCTGCGCCGTCTTGGCATTTAACTTGAATGCGGTCAAATCCGAGTAATTTTGTAACTACACCTAAGACTTCGCCTTGTCCAGGGTAGACTAACTCGCTAATTTCGCCTTCATTTAAGACTTTCTTCTTTCCCAAATAATAACCTCAATTATTTCTCAGCTATTTCGAATGAATGTAACCACGCTACTTAAAAGCATGCTTATCGAAAATAGCAATTTTTGAAAATAAAATATTGATTTTCTTAGTATCCTATTTGAAGGAGTAAACTGATTTTAATAGTATAGTGTGTCGTTGTCGTATTTTATGCTTTTTTCTCCGTTTAAATGCTCTGTATACAGGTTAGCTTCATAGCGGTCAAGTATCATTGTTGTGTAGGCTTCTAAGGTGTCAATTAAATGTATTAGATATGCCCAAACGGTTTTTGCTTTATCGCCGTATTGGTTATGGTGACCTTGTATTATTGCTAAGAGTTGGTAGTAAAAGGTTGTATTTTGTAGGTTGCAAATTTTTTGTTTTGATTCTTGTAATAGTTCGCATCCAAAACTTCTATGATCTACATAACTGTATTCGAGATTTTGGCCGTTGTTGTATGCTTGTATTTTGCCGATGTCGTGAAATATTATTCCACAATAAATCAAGTCAGTATACTCTTTTAGGCGATTATCATTGTCAATTAATACTTTTGCTAATTGTAGCATTTTATTAGTATGGTTAGCTAAACCACCTATAACGGCGTCATGTACGTTTTTAGCAGCTATTTCTGTAAAAAAGCGTTCTTTGACTTTACCTGTTATTACCTCATTTATTATATGTCGTGTCTTGGGACTGATTTCGCATTCTATGAATTGGTAAAAGTCTTGTTCTAATTTTTCGAGATTAAGAGTTGTTATAAAATCAGATATTGTTAATCCTGTAGTGTCAGGAGTTGCAAATGTAATATTTATTGAGGGCGGATTAAACCACCTATTTATTTTTCCAGCTATGGTTAGTATCCGATTAGCAGTTAATGCCCGTTTAAAGGGTTCAATATTATCTCCCCATACTTGATAATATACCTGACTATTTTTTTGTGTCAAGTACCCAGAAACATTATTCACTCCAGTAACAGTCGTACTAGGATAAGCTGACGTTACATACACAATTCCATTAACAATTTCACCCTCTTTTTTATTAAGCGCCTGCTTTAAATCAAGTTGCAACATAAACCAAAACCTACCTACAAAGTAAATAACGTTATTGTATCTGTTAAAAAATAAAAAAAGTGGTTGTGTGTTTGTTTTGGTTTGTTTTTAGATTTGTTTTCCACAGTTTGAGCAGAATGTAGCATCGGATGTTACAGATGCGCCACAATTTGGGCAAAAGTTTGCTATTGGTTCTGATTGTGCTTGTGTTGATTGTGCTTGTGTTGGCGGAGGAGACGTTGTATTGTTGTATGCTGTTGTATTGTTGTATATTGGTGCGTTTGGTGTTATTTTCATCGTGAAGAATGCAATTGCCATGATTATGAATGTAAC
>JAITMO010000209.1 GCA_031277345.1 Candidatus Bathycorpusculum soli | reverse complement strand
TACGCCAATGAAACACCAGTATTATAATCTACCCACCAAAACCAGACACTGATAAACCTTATCCGAAACATAATCACATTTCATCAAACTCTACCTCAGCCACTAAAACCTAATTAGATAAAACAAATTTTACCATAACTCGCTTACCTTTAAGTTACATATGTAGTTATAGTTTACTTGCCAGAACCATTTTTTGTTTTTTAAGAAATAGCTGTTATGGTGTCTTTGGAAATGCCCAGTGTGCGTCCTGTAGCTCGTGTACCTGTGCCGTCTATGGTCATTTTTGGTACTTGGTTGTGGGCTTTTGGTAGGTAGGTTTTGTTTGTGTATTGTTCTATAAAGTTGTGATGAGTGTTTGGGGGTTATTGTTGTAGTTGTAGATTTGTTTTTTGGTTTGTTGTGTTCGTTTTTTGAGGTTTTAGTGCTGCCACAAAAAGGGACATGTTATTTTTACAATCTTGGTTGAGTAGTGTTCGATATTAGTTGAGGGATATGTTGAAATATGGCGTGGTGGTGTAGGCTGATATTGAAGTATGAATGGCAGTATTATCGGTAAAATGTCCCTATTGTGGAAACACAAAAGTTGTAAAATTTGGCAAACAACCTAATGGAGCAAAGATATGCTTGTCACAATGAAAAATGTTTACGAAAAATATTTCAACTTTACTACAAATACCACACCTGCGCATCTGGTGCAAAATTTCGCATTCTCGAAATGGCCATAAACGGCTCAAAAGTACGCGACATCTCACGCGTACTCCACATAAACGCAGATGTTGTTATAGATACATTAAAAAAAAGAAAACTGGAACCAACAAGTAAATCTGACATACATTAAATCCCATAAAGACGCCTCAAAGATTGTTGTTGAACTGGTTTGTGTTGAGGAGGTGGAGATAGAGTGAGATGTGGTCTTTTGTTCATGAGAGTAGTAAAACATGCTTGTCAAGACAAGTAACGAATTTATAGTTTCTCTTCTTATAGATATTAAAGAGCAATGAGGCTCACTTTAGGTGGTTAGTTGTTCACTTTTTGTGCCATTTTATGCCTTGTGCGGTGTCTTCAAGTATGATGCCTAAGGTTTTTAGTTGGTTGCGTATTGCGTCTGCTTCTTTCCAGTTTTTAGCTTTACGTGCTGCTTCACGTTTTTGTATAAGTGCATCTATCTCATTGGGTAGTGGTTCTTTAGTTTCTACGTGACTGATTATGCCAAGTACCGTGTTGAATTGCATTAAGAGTTCTCTAATTTTTTTTGCTTCTTCTTTGCTTACTAAACCTTCATCAATTAGGTTGTTATTTTCTCGCACAAAATCAAACAGAGCAGCTAAGGCTATGCTTATGTTTAAGTCATCATTCATAGCTTCACTAAAACATTGTTTTACATGTTGAATTTGTATGGCAACTTTACCCTCACTATTTTTGCCTTCTATTGCTTGAAGTCGGCGTTCAAAATTTTTAAGCCGCTCAACTGCACTTTTAGCAGCATTTAACCCTTCAAAAGTAAAATTGAATTGTTGACGATAATGTGTAGATAACAACAGATAACGTATAGCTAAAGGATCATAACCTTTCTCTAACAGATCACGAAGAGTGTAAAAATTGCCAAACCGCTTACTCATCTTTTTACCTTCAACCTGCAAGTGCTCATTATGTATCCAATAATGCGCAAAAACCTTACCCGTTGCTGCCTCGCTTTGAGCAATCTCATTTTCATGATGAGGAAACATATTATCAATTCCACCACAATGAATATCAAACGTCTCCCCCAAATGCTTCATACTCATAGCACTACACTCAATATGCCACCCTGGACGACCCTTACCCAACTCAGTCTCCCAAAAAGCATCCCCATCATCAACTGTATAAGCCTTCCAAAGCGCAAAATCCTGCGCATCCTCCTTACTATACTCATCTTGATTTACCCGCGCACCCACCTTAAGCTCACCCACATTCAAATGCGAAAGCTTACCATACTCTGAAAACTTGGAAACAGCAAAATAAATTGAACCATCCTCACCACGATAAGCAAACCCCTTATCCAATAAAATCTTAATAATATCAACCATCTCCACCACATAATCAGTCGCCCTAGGATAAACATCTGCCAACTCAATGTTAAGCTTACAAATATCTTCAAAAAACGCTTCAACATAAAAATCCGTAAACTGCCTAAGCCCAACACCCCTCAATTGACTGCCCCTTATAGTCTTATCATCAACATCAGTAAGATTCATAACATGAAAAACTTTAAAACCACAAAACCGCAACCAACGCTTCAACAAATCCTCAAACAAAAACGCACGAAAATTACCAATATGCGCATAATCATAAACAGTAGGCCCACACGTATACATTCTCACCTCACCCCGATTAATCGGAACGAAAACATCCTTCTGCCGTGTCAAAGTGTTAAATATATAGAAAGACAACTCATTGGAGACCATTATTTTCAACTTACTAAGTTGAGTAACTTTATTATTTAAGCATAATCCACACAAAACCCATTAACCCATAAAACCCATAAAATTCACAAACAACAACCTGCTTTAACTACCAACTAAAAATCATTAGTGTTAACTAACTGATACTGTTGTGTTGAACGTGTTGCTGATTCAAATCTGTATATAACGATCTTGTCAGATCAACCATTTGTGTTGAACATGAAATAACAGTTTTTCTGCGGAAACGCGCAAACCAGTGTCGATGTCTAAAATTATCTCGCTCCCCTCTAATGTATTTTTGCCTTTGTTTAGATAATAAACAAATTTTTTAAAACAAGTTCCATGTAAGCTCCCCGATAACCAGTAAAATACGCTTTCATATTTCATCAGTGAAACCTACAAGGTAATTTTTAAAGAGTTTGACTACCACGATTCCCGTATTCACGGTAGAGTTTATGGGTAGAGTGATAATGTGTTTTTCAAAGTCAAAGTTTTGTTTTTTCTTTGCAAATAATGTCAAGCTTTATTGTACTCTATTATCACAGCGATGGTGTATAGGTTGAAGGTTTAACAGCTCATTTGGTCTTGGCACGAGTTCTATTACAGCAGGCTACAATCAAATCTCAATTAGGGCACTGCTATATTTTCATCACAATAAACAACCTGAACTCTTGAAATTTACCCATATAATTTTGTTTTAATTGA
>JAITMO010000114.1 GCA_031277345.1 Candidatus Bathycorpusculum soli | reverse complement strand
GCCGCCGGCCCTGGATTTCCTCTTGCCCCGCCATCTGAATAAAGAATTAACCGTTTAACCATGTTTACTCTAACGTCTTTGAATGAGTAATACCCTTTAAAGCTTCTGCTATCTGATAGTATTTAACTGGTAGATGAAAAGTTGTGTTTATTGTGTTGTATTTATTCTGTTTATTTTGTAGCGATAACTATTATGCAGTAATGTTTTTTTAGTTGTGTTGTGTTTATTTATGTAAGTTGAAAATGAGGAGTTTTTATCTGTGCCAAGAGTTGCAACAAAGCTGGATTTAGTAACATCTGCCAATGATTCATTTGAGGAAATGTGGGGTATGGTGGATTCTATGCCTCTGCAGCAACAAACTGGTGTATTTAATTTTGATGGAGTATTGCTTGGTAAAGAGGCGCATTGGACGAGGGATACAAATATTCGTGATGTTTTTGTTCATTTATATGAGTGGCATCAGCTTTTGTTAAGTTGGGTTGCAAGTAACATCGGTGGAGATGAAAAACCGTTTTTGCCCCATCCGTATAATTGGAGAACTTATGGTGTAATGAATGTTGGTTTTTGGGAAAAACATCAAAACACGTCTTATGATACGTCAAGAGAACTGTTGCAAGATAGTCATAAGAAGGTTATGTTTATAATTGAAAAGTTTACTGACACAGAACTTTTTGAGAAAAAGCATTTTAAATGGACTGGAACTTCAAGTTTGGGGCAATATTGTATTTCGGCAACTATAAGTCATTATGACTGGGCAATGAAAAAAATCAAGCTTCACATAAAAACCTACAAAGAACTCTAACTTTTTATTTTATATAGCTTGTAAGTGTTGATTTTCACCTGATTTCAAAAATTGGCTACAAAATGTTTGACAATCAAATATTGAATAACATAATTGACAAAGTTTAAAATCACATAAATAACCCGTCGTTAATACATGAAGGTTACTGGTTTAGAAGTTGGTTTGTTGTTATGTATTGGTACGGTGTTTGTTTTAGAATGATTAAATAACAAGTTTAGAAGTATATTGCTTTATTATTAATTAGTGTAAATGTTGGAGTGCAATTTAGATGCTTGTAACTAATAAAGAGTTAATGGTTGCTGCCAGAAATTGTGGATATGCTATTGGCGCGTTTAATGTACAAAATCTTGAAAGTGTAAAAGCTATTGTTGAAGCAGCTGTTGAAGAGAATTCTCCTGCTATTCTTCAAATTACCCCAAGTGTAATTAAATATGCTGGTATGGGTTACATAACTAGTCTTGTAAAGAATGCAGGTAAGGAAGTTGCTGTACCTTTAGCTATGCATCTTGACCATGGGGAAGACTATGAAACTGCAATCAAATGCGTTGATGCAGGCTTTACCTCCGTTATGATTGATGGCTCTTTTCTTAGCTTTGAAGAAAACATTGCCGTAACTAAACGAGTCGCCGATTATGCTCATGCTAAAGGAGTTTCAGTTGAAGCTGAACTAGGTAAACTTGCAGGCGTAGAAGAACGCAGTGTAGAAGAAAAAGACGCTATACTAACAGATCCAAGTAATGCTGTTGAATTTGTAGAGAAAACAAGCATTGACACATTAGCTGTAGCTATTGGTACTTCTCATGGCGCTTACAAATTTAAAAGCGCAGCAAAACTTGATCTTGAACGCTTAAAAGCTATAAACAACAAAGTGGACATCCCCCTAGTACTTCACGGCGCCTCTAGCGTTCCCGCTTGGATTTGTGAGAAAGCAATAAAATACGGTGCAACATTGGATGGAGCAAAAGGTGTTGCAGAAGATCAATTACAACAGGCTATAAAATTAGGCATCGCAAAAATTAATATTGATACTGACTTACGTCTAGCTTTCACTGCGACAGTACGTGAAGTTTTAACTAACTCTACTAAAGAATTTGACCCTCGCAAAATCTTAGGCCCCGCTAAAGACGCTATGAAAGAAGTCGCAAAAGCAAAAATGAAACTATTTAACAGCTCAGGTAAAGCCTAACTCTTTTTCTTTTTTCCTTTTTAGATGTTATCCACTTTGATTCCAATAATAAATGTGAGAGTATTTTTCTATGGCAATGTGGTTTGGGTCTTCAAAAATTATGTCTAATTTTAATCCGTGCTGTTTTGTTTGTTTTTCTACTTGATTCCAGATTTCTTGTGAAGCCTCATCTGCTGGCCATATGCCCCATATGGTGTCTTGTGGGTTTCGCATACCCCAGCCATAATTTTGAGGTAAAATTAGTGCCGCTTCAGCTTTAGTGTTTCCATGTGTTATATTGGGATTTTGTACTATGTCTTTCCAGAACATTTCTAGTGCTTGTAAATGTTCTTCTTGTAGTGTGTTGGGGTTTTGGGAGTCTTCTGAGTAGTTGAAAATTAGTACGTATTGTGCTCCAGTTTCGTAGGAAGTCTTCATTTGATCAAATAATTCGGCTCCATTTGGGAGATATGGCGGGTGAGTGTATTTCCAGGTGATTATGGTGCCCCATTGTTTGTTTTGCAGGTTGGCTGCTCCCCTTACTAGTGATATTTGTTGGACGATAGAGTTGTTCCAGGCAAGCTCTGCAAGTACAAGGTTGTAGCCGCTTTGGTAGTTCCACCAGTAGAGGTTATAGTCAGCTGTGAAGACCGTGATTTGTTTTTTGTTTAGTTGTGTAGTATTTATTTCTTCTAATAGTTTTTTGTTCATATTTACGTAGGCTTCTGCTGCGTCGTTGTGGTTTTGTATGGGGTTTTGATTTAGTATTTCTTGATATGATTGTATAACGTTTGGATATTTTGTGATGTTTTCGGTTGTGTAACTATTTTTGTTGTTGTTTTTGTTTTCGTGTATGTTAATTGTTCCGTTGGGGTAATATGTGATGATGGTGGTTTTGTTATTGTTTTGGTTAGTGATTTTGCCGTCTGGCCAGTAAGTGGTTATATTTTGAGGCGTTGCTTCTTGGCTTGATTCATCGTAAGAGTCGTTGTATTGATAGATTGTTATAGCACCATTTTCTGTTTTTTCAATTTTTGGCACAATTCTTTGGTCTTTTTGCTGGATTGTTTCTAAGTAGACTGTTGCATCAAGCATGTATCCACCGACTTCATCGTTGTAATATATTCCGATAAACTGGCTTCCCCATCTTTGCTTAGCTTCGTTTAGCCATTTATTTGATAGCACTGTATTACGTGTGCCACCATAGACTGCATAACTTAGATTTAAAGTTGTTACATAGTCCCCTATTTCTTGCACCGCCGTAGCATTCCATTGTAAAACGCCTGACTGTAAAACAAAAAGATTTGTATAATTTTTTACTTTATCAACAAACTCTTTTGCATCCTCAACAGAACTCCCGCAATAAGTAACGCCTACATAAAACGACTCTGCCTCTTCATGGTCAACTATTACTACAGCAATATAACTTGCAAATACTATAGTTCCAACTAATAAGACTACTGCAATAATCGTTAGAAGCTTCTTTTGCTCCATTATTCATTCAACTATACTACTTATCATGAGACGTTAATATTTTTTCAGTATTTACTAACATATATAATAGAAGTCTTTCACTACATATTGCAAGTGACCTCAAAAATTTCGTTTTTTTGAATTACTGTAACAAAAAACAATGTTTTTGATGTTGATTCTATTTTTAAAAAGGGTTTTTGGAGGTTGTTTATTTTGTATTTTGTATTAATTGTGTTGTGGGATTTAGTGGGTTGTGTGTTGCTATTTTTTGCATTGCTCTATTAGTTTTGGCATTAGCATGTGAGCGTGTTCGATTATGCCTAAGCTACCTTTGGTGCATTGTTTTTCGCAGAATTTTATTTCTTCTTTATTGTTATTGTTGTTTGGGGTGGTGTTGTTTGAGATTAGTAGGGGTACGGGTGTGTCGCTGTGTACTTTTAGGTCGCATGGGGTTGCGTGGTCTGTTGTTATGCAGATTATGGTGTTGTTTGGTGAGATTTGTTTTAGTAGTGGGCCAAAAAAGTATTTGTCTACGGCGGTGATTATTTGTGTTTTTAGTTCGCAGTTGCCATCGTGTCCTGGTTCGTCTGGGCCTTTAAGATGAATGTAGAAGCAGTCGTGTTTTGGTAATGCGTTTAGTAATATTTTGACGCGTAGGTTATAGTCTTGTTGTAGGTTACCTGTTGGAGGTGGTAGAAGTGTGGTGTCAATGCCTGCGAGTTTGGCTATGCCCCGTTCAGTGTGCATATCTACTAGGGCTGCAAAATTTATGTTGTAGTGTTGATTAATGTTAAAGAATTTTGGTAGTTGGCTAGATGTGTCTCGTGTTAGAAGTATGTTGGCTTTTAGTTTGCCCTCGTTAATGCGTTTTATGTTAATTGGATGTTTTTCTAGTACTTTATGGGTTTTT
>JAITMO010000075.1 GCA_031277345.1 Candidatus Bathycorpusculum soli | reverse complement strand
GCAGTATTGATGAATGGGGTTTTTCACTTATTGGCATCAACAACGGTTCAGGACAGGCTCGCTTCTTAAGCTACCTTTGGAGTACAGGTTTTGATATCGTATACCAAGATGAAAATGGGCAATGGCAAACCGATGTCAATACAGGTCCTGAGTTTATGGAAGCATTTACCAGATGGACAGATTTGAACAATGTACATGGCGTTGTGCCTCCAGGGGTAACAGAAATTGACTTCGTTATGGCAGCAAACTATTTCTCGATGGGAATTACAAGTTTGATGTTTACAGGGGGTAACGCATTGGGTGCTATCTATGATGCGAATCCGGATTTGAGAGGTCTCGTTGGTGCCTTTATGTTGCCGGGTGATTATCCGGGTACCATGTTAGGTACAGAAGGTTATAGCATTTCTGCTCATGCGACACCGGCAGAACAAGCTGCAGCAATGGCATTGTTAGAGTTTATGATGACCAATGACGAAGAGATGATGTTCTATCGAGTAAGTGGAAAATTACCTTCAACAGAAATAGGCTTACAAGCAGAATTCTTACAGGAATATGATATGATAGGATATGTAGAACAAGTTGCCGCAGGCACGCGTCCAACCATTGATTTTCCGGGTGTAGCAGGGTTACGTAGTGAGTTGGGAGATGCATATTCCGTTGTATTTGCAGATGAAATGACGCCTGAAGAAGCTGTAGAAAGATTGATTGATCGTTTAGAGACGTTAATGAATGACTTTAACTAAGAAAAGTTGAATTTTGTATGGTAGGGGATGGTAAAACATCCGAATCATACACGAAATGGCACTGTTAAAACAGTGCCATTTCGGGTATTCAAAAAAGGAGTTTTGTATGCAAACAGTGGCAAGAAATAAGGTTAGGTCTCAAAAAGTAGGGTATATCTACTCCTTACCAGTTGTAATTCTTTTGATTGGTTTGTTGATATACCCCATGCTATATGGGATATATATGAGTTTTTTCAACACGAATTTGGTGAATAGGTGGGATTTTGTTGGTTTTCAGTATTATATTGATGCGTTTCAAGAACCACGCTTTTATCATTCCTTGTACCTGACATTCATTTTTATGATATTAGTGGTAGCCGGGCATTTTTTGTTAGGCTTTTTGCTGGCAAGTTTGTTGAACAGAGAGTTTAAGGGTCGGACATTTTTCAGAGTGGTATTCATGCTCCCATGGTTTTTCCCAGAGGCTGTTGTTGCCTTGTTGTTTTCGTGGATTATGAATCCCATGTTTGGTTTGTTAAATTATGCCTTGCGCAATTTGGGTATCATTCAAGAAAATATTTCCTGGTTGGGCAGTCGAGAGTTTGCCTTTCCCTCCATTGTGTTTGTCAGTATATGGAATGGTTTTCCCCTTGTAATGACCATGATTTTGGCAGGTTTACAAAGTATACCTAAAGATTATTATGAAGCAGCTAGGATCGATGGGGCAAGTAGAAGAAAGCAATTTTTTCACATTACCTTACCATCCCTAAAACCCATTATATCCACCGTATTGATATTAAACTCCGTGTGGTGGTTTAGACAGTATACGATGGTGTTTGCCATGACTGCAGGTGGACCGGGTACAGCTACGAATTTGATTAGTTTATCTGTATTTGGAACGGCATTTAACGATTTTCGATTTGGGCAAGCTGCAGCATGGGGCGTGTTGGTATTTATTATTTGTATTGGAATTAGTATAATATATAAGGCGGTGTTAAAAGATGATGACAAGTAAGAAAAAGAGATTATTTGTAGATAATACCATTAGTTATGCCATTTTAATTGCATTGGCGTTGTTTGTACTTGTACCTATATTATGGATGCTGACCACGTCGGTGCGCACAGAAATACAAACCTATACAAGAACGCCCCAATGGATACCAAATCCCATTACGTTTGCGGCTTATCAAAACTTCTTTCAGTTGTATAACTTTGGACGGCAGCTGATGAATTCTATCATTGTGTGCTTAACGTCTATGGTGGTTTGTAGTACTTTTGCCTGCTTGACAGGTTATGCGGCGACTAGGTTTCGCTTCAAAGGGCGAAAACAGCTTTTGGGCTTTTTATTGATGACACAGATGTTTCCCGGTGTTATGTTAGTTGTTCCCTTTTATGCAATTTTATCAACCTATCGCCTGACAAATAGTTTATTGGGTTTGATTGTAGTATATGTGGGGACAAATGTTGCTTTTAGCACCTGGCTGATCACGTCATATTTTCGCACCATACCCATTGAATTAGATGAAGCGGCGAGAGTGGACGGGGCATCCAGTTTTCGTGTGTTCTGGAATATCATATTACCCTTGGTGGTGCCAGGTATTGCGGCAGTGGCGATGTTTGTGTTATTTAACACATGGAATGAGTTTATGTTCGCATCTATCTTGGTGCAAAGGGAACAGATAAACACCATCACCGTAGGTATACTCTCACTTAGCACACATAATCATGTGAGGTGGAATGACTTGATGGCCGCATCTACTATATCCAGTCTACCTTTGGTTATATTGTTTATCGCTTTACAGAAATATTTTGTGGCAGGTATGACAGGTGGAGCGGTGAAGAGTTAGTTGCTTAGGGTGAGAGGAATAAATGAAAATAGAGTACTCGAATATAACGAGACAATATGTAGTGACCCCAAACTTTTGTAAATTCGTGGATTTACCTGTAAACTGTTAATCAGAACAATTAATGGTAACAGGGATTACCGCATACAAAAGGAGGCCACTATGAATAGTATAGTTTATGTTGGAATGGATGTCCACAAGGAAAATTACACACTTTGTTGCTACAGTTTTACAGAAGACACTTTATTTTACATGCAAACCATAAAGCCGGATTACAAGTACATTTTAAAGTACCTAGAGCAAGTTAGGAAAAATTATTCTGAGGAAATAGAGTTTATCTGTGGTTATGAAGCAGGTTCACTTGGTTACATGCTGTATCATCAATTAACAAGTTGCGAAGTTAAATGTATAATTCTTGCACCAACAACAATGGGAATTACGAATACTAATAACATTAAAACGGATAAGAGAGATGCTGGAAATATTGCTCGTTGTTTAGCCTTTAGAACCTATAGTGAGGTTCATATTCCAACGAAGGATGATGAGGCAGTAAAAGAATATTTACGTATGCGAGATAGTCATAAAAAGGCACTTAAAATCAAAAAGCAACAGATTCTTTCATTTGTTTTACGTCAAGGTTATCGCTTTGATGGAGGTAGGAACTATTGGACAATTAAGCATGTAACTTGGCTTAAATCTATAAAAATGGGTGGTATTTTACAAGAGAGCCTGGA
>JAITMO010000011.1 GCA_031277345.1 Candidatus Bathycorpusculum soli | reverse complement strand
ACACTTGTTTTAGGGTGTGTTCTTTTTGTTTATATGACAGGACTGCTTCTCGGAAATCACAACTATACGTCATAACAAGCAATATAGTACACACTAAAATTTAAACTAGTCTGCTATATATTTAGATTTCTGTGATTTGTTTTATCAAGTTTGATGGTTTAACTTTAAGATCGCCGAAAGCTAATTCTTCAGGTGTTAAACCTAAGGCTATACCTAGTAGTTGAGGATAATGCAGTATAGGGATGTTGTAAGTTTCGTTAAAGAGTTTTTCTATTCGTAACTCGTTGGTGTCATACATTATGTGGCAGAAGGGGCAGACTGTTATTAGAGCTTGAGCTTGAGCATCTTTTATGTGAGTTAGTTTATCTTTTGCGAGTTGTAAAGCGATTTTGTCATCAACACCTACACTAGGTGCACCACAGCATTCTGTTTCATCGACGTATGTTAAACATGTCGCGTTTGTTACTTCGATAAGTTTTTTGAGTGTTTGAGGGTTTTCGGGGTTGTCAAAGGTGTTATATTGTTTGGGGCGTAAGAGATGGCATCCAGTGTGTTCAGCAACTTTTATGCCTGTTAGGGGTTTGGTTATGGCGTTTTTGATTTTGTCTATACCTACATTTTCTGTTAAAAATTGTATTAGGTGTTTAGTGTTAGTAGTGCCTTTGACTTCCAAGTTTGCTTCTTTTAGGTATTCATTAATTTGTTGTCGTAATTGATCGTTTGTTTTTAGGATTTTGTTGACTTTTTTGAGGGTGCTAGCGCATCCAGTGCAAAGCGTCAATATGTTTAGGTCTTGTTGTTCTGCGTGGGCCAGGTTTTTTGCGGCTAAGATAAGCATGGCTTCATGATTAACAAGGTCTAGTGGTAACCCGCAGCAGTTAAATTCAGGCATTTCGACTATTTCTACACAGAGTTTAGTTAAGATTTTTCGAGCAGAAATTTCGTAGCTGGATACTCTGTAAGGAATGGCACAACCTAAAAAGAGCAGACACTTAGTAGTGTCATTGGTTGTCATTTGTGGTGGCTCCTGGTGTATTTTGAATTTGTTTTATGAATTTTGTGTTCTTTAGAATTTTTTGGATGTTCTCGATGTTACATGTGGGCAGAGGTGGCAAGCCTTGTTCTGATCGTTTTTTTATGCGTATATCTGGGATTTTGTATGTGTATCCTGTTTCGAGGAGTGTTTTTATTTGTTCTTTGAAAATTGGGTGCATGCATCCGTTTTCTATGGCTATGTTACGGAAGACACGTATCACGTTTGCTACATCGATGTTTTGTGGACATCGATCGGTACAGGTAAAGCATGTTGCGCATAGCCAGATAGCGTCATTGTTTAATATGTGATCTTTTAGACCAAGGATTGCCATGTGGATTAGCGTTCTTGGCCTATAGTTGTTGCTATATCGTGCTATTGGGCAGTCGCTTGTACATGTTCCGCATTGTAGACAGTGAAGAATTTTTTCACTTCCCATAGTTTCAGCAAGTTCATATTTGAATTTAGAGTTTAGATCAGAAGATTTTATCGGCGGACTGCCAAAAGTTTGAGATACCTCAGGTTCAGACATAAATTTTACCCAAACATCAGTTAATACAGTAACCCACGGTTTGGTAGTTAAGGTAAACAAAGTAGATAAAGGTTAATTTAAAGATCAAAAAGACTAACAATAATTTAATTTTAAAAGTTGTTATTTGTGGTTTTTAGGATCACGTAAATTCTGCACAGGAGAATCATCTGTATAACCCTGTTCAGCTTGAGCCTTTTGTTTTACGTCCATTTCGGAAACTTTAGCTTTACATTCCTTACTGCTAAACTCTACGCTATTGCTAAGCTTGTAAATAGTCCTACCAAGTCTACGCTCACCAATAGTTTTAGTACATCTTCCCATTTCTACTCATAAATTAAATAATCTACATGCCACTTATTTATTTTGTCTTATACCAGTACATATAATCTGCATTCAACAGTTTTAATTTGTTTTATGTAATTTTGTCAATGATGTATATTTTGGAGAATATGAGCGCGATTTAGCTGATAAAGAAGGGAAATTTATTGCTCCATATTTACTCAAGCAAAGAATGCAGGCAATTTCAAAAAAACACGCAGTGTTCATTTGAAGGTTTTGTTTTTACACGGTTGATTGGAATAGGTTTTTATTGTGCATATGAAACTATCTTCTCAGCAGGAGATATTGGGGCTCTCGGCTAGCTTGGTCCAGGCTTGTAGACTTGGGCTCTATAGACTCCGGTTCAAATCCGGGGAGCCCCACCAGTCCAATGTAATTTCTTATTGATTTTTGACAAACTCATTCTTTTTCCACAAAAAATAGTAAAAATTGATCAAACACTAATATAATAAAATAATATTTACGATAAAGAAAAAATACAGCAATAATAATGTATAAGCAAACTGTTTTTATCATCAATACGGCATACAAAACCAAGAGACATCACCTACCATTTGTTGCTACTAAAAACAGAACATTAGTTTGGTTTAGCCGCCATAATTTTTCCATTGTTACGTCATGGTGTTGGATGTTTGCGGCTTTAAGACGCAAAAATACCCATGCAACAAGTACACACTCATAGCAGAGTAAAAATTTTCACAAAAAACGGAGCGTCACTTTACTACACTCCGATAAAAACTTCTATTACGGTCTTAAAATAAAACCGCCAAGCCTTATTTTACGCCGTCTTTCCGCATTATACTCCTTTTGTTGCTTTAGTAAACACTCATATAGTTAATATCCAACAGAAAACACATGGTTTTATGTCTAAACCTGTCTCAACACCAATATACGCCAATAAACATGTCCATTCACGGATTATGAAAAGCAGTTGATATAAAGAGAGCAGTACTGTATAGAATTTAGAACCTGTATTCAGTAACGCCTTAGTAATGTATGTAAATGTGAAATCATAAAAACGTTTTCCTCATAAACAGCCTTAATTTCGTAATTCTTTGACAAAATACCCGGACCAAATCGCCCACACAAAAATCCACTCAACACACCACCTCCAAGGTAAAACCTGCCATCGCTTTGACTTTATCTTCACAACAATACCTACCACCTCACCATACTTCACCCAAACAAACCCTACAAAAATACCACGATAACCCTCACCACCACACCCACCCCTAATCGACAAATACTTATCTTTAACAGCCTGATAAACATGACAACCACTCATCACATCAGCAATATTTACAGCATAACCTTTACAGCAAAATCTCCCCCCTATTATTTTACCCATTTAACTTTGGTCTCTCCGTAAAAACCACGACTGCCAATTTCTTCAGCAGGAACGCCCACAGCAATAACACAAAACGGAACAATAGTATCTGGCAATTCAAACAAGCTACGAAACGCGCTTACTTTGCCCTCTTTAGGGTATATACCGCACCAACAAGTACCCAACCCCAATTCAGCAGCTTGCAAAAGTATATTTTGTGTTGCAACCCCACAGTCCTGCGGAAAAAACCCCTCAGATACACCAACTTTGGAGATTCAAATCAGCACACACAACTATCGCACAACTTGCGGTTGTAAGCATTTGCGTATATGAATGAACAGTTATGTTTTTATCAAATTTATCTCGATTTTGTACAACAATAAATTCCCATGGTCTGCTGTTGCAAGCTGACGGTGCCAACATTGCTGCCTCCAACAATTCTTTAATTTGCTCATCAGACACAGACGCTTCCTGCACATAATTGCGAATAGATTTTCGGTCTTTAATTGCCTTAATAATCACTATAGACACACCTTTCAGTACTTCATGTATTGCTTTCCTTTTATCTTTCTTATCCTTTTACTTTATGACCGTAACTCTGCATTTTTACTCCTAGGTTGGTGGTTTAATGACTAAAATGGTCTTTGTTTAGGTATTTAAGTTAAAATTTTAAATTTTGTTACCCATAGTTTACCCCTATGTGTAATGATTTAAAGCGGTACAAGTAAGATTATTGGTGGCTATTTTTTTGGTGATGATTTTGGTTATGCAATGTTTTTTGTGATTTTGAAATATTGATGCGATGGAATCGGTTATGATGAAAAAATGTTTACTGTCTAAAAAGTACAAAAGTGTTTGAATAATTAAATGTGAACGTTCATATGTACAATATTAAATAAAATAAAACAAATAAGTGAGGTATTTTAAAACGTAGTCAAAAAACATAGGGGTAATTTGGAAAAGTTACGGTTATGAAACAAGAAAGCGCCTTCGGCGCGAATTAACTAGACCTTACCAATTTGCATAATCATCATCATCCCCTTCAACATAAACCAAACCACCACCATCATCAGGTCTAGACACACCAGCAAGATCCATAACTTTACCACAATTTAAACAACAAACCACCACCCTCTTACGCACAACATGTACCTTTTCACAACTAAGAGCCGTGAGCACTTTCTGAAGCTTACCAGTTGTACGTCTGGAAT
>JAITMO010000208.1 GCA_031277345.1 Candidatus Bathycorpusculum soli | reverse complement strand
CCCCCCCCCCCACCCCCCCGTGTTTATTATGTGGGCTTGTGTTGGTGTGCCTTTGGTGGCGTTTATGTTTTTGAGTTTGTTGTTGTGTGGGTTGGGGTTGGGTTTATTTTTACTTTAACTTGGGTGTGCGGTTTGGTTGTGTTGGTTTGTGGTTGAGTTTTTATAGCACTTTCTTGTTGTTTGTTTTTTTGTGATTTGTATGGGTTCTGATGTTGTTCGAAAATGGTAAGTTGTCTTTATTTTCAGTTTGCGGAGGATTTGGTTTGGGTTTTGAACAAGCAGAATTTCAGAGTTTGGGCAAATGATTTTGATTTAGATGCACAAACTGTTTATGAAAAAAATCTCGGAAAAATGGGCGCTATCTAATGATAAAACTGGGGAAAGAGGTTGTTTAGACTTGTTTTCCGCATTGAGTACAGAATTTCGCTTTATTTTGAATGTGTGTGCCACAATTTATGCAAAATTTAGATTTCCTGCGCAATACAAAAGCTACAATAAATACAATAAAACCTATCATCAGCAAAGCTAAAGAACGTATAACTAGCCACGATATCCCCATATAAAATGCAATTAACAAAGTAACAACAGACCCCACTATCGTGAGTGCACCATAAATACGAAGAGAATCGTATACATATAGATTTTTTAGTCTCATTTAAATCACGTCAGTTTATCACACTACTTCCTACTTTAATAAAATAAAAAAAGAGGTTAATAAGGTACTACTATAGCTGAGTCTATATATATGTTGACAGGTTGTCCTTGATTGTTAATCGCCGCTATGCCAATGTACTCAAAGTTACTGTAGCATACACCAAAGTCAACCCATTGCATCCCTGTACCGCCCTGCACTACTACACTAGAAATTGGAGCTGGATACCAATTTATATTGTTAGAAGAAACATATACGTATAGCCGTGTATTGTATCCGTGCACTGAACCTGCATACACCCATATATGACCCTGTGAAACACCACTTAATCGTCCTATGATTTGTCCTCCAGCACCAGAGCTCATGCCATAGATGAGAGCAAGATTATTATCAGGTGGACTCCACATTGCACCGGTGGGGTTACTAACATATCCACTGCCATAACCTGGTGCTTGAATAATCTGTATAATATCTTTATGTGGCGGAGGCGGCGCAGGACCACCCACTCCTATTAGGGTTAAGTGTCCGACTCTAAAATAACCATATTCCCTCACGTAATCTTCAACGTATATTTGAGCACCGTACGGATCAACTTGGAACCAATATTCAAGAAAGCCCCACGTACCCAATAGATCAGAGAAGACATTCCATCCTAACCAAACCCAAATACAGCCATCTTCATCGGTGAAAAATAGTCCATAATACCACGAAAGTAGTGCACCAACTATTAAATCTACGCTAAATAGAGTTAACACACCAGGGAGGCCAGCAAAAGAGAGGGCTACATCAAGTACGGTACAAACTACTGCAGCTAGTAAGCTTCCACCAACATTAAGTATATGTGAAGAGTCGCCAGCATTAATTTGTACATGAATTTTATTATTACCTACTTTAAACCAATCATTAGAAGGATTTATGTTGTAATAGGTTTTATCTGGATGTGGATAATCAAAATTCCAAAAGCTTGAGTCTTCATAAAAATAAACTCCATCCCACCAGTAATTAACGATGCCACGCGTGCTTGGTAGTTCGTATGGGTATTCAAAAGTTGAAGGTTGGATAAATTGGTTTAGGGGTATATTGTATTCAGTACCGTTTATTATCGGAATTATATGGGCGGACCAGGAATTTTTTGATGATGCTTCATCATTATCGTGCGATTTGATTGCTATATCATAGGTTATTATTTCTCCGCTATCCAAAATAGTGCTTATTCTTTGACAGTTTTCCAATAATTCCAATATCATTGTTTTATTGCCTACAGAAACGATGTACCTATTTTCTGATTCTGGCGTTATGTCAATTGATATATCTGATAGTGCCGCCTCAATTTGTTGTTTGAGTTCTGCTTTGTCAGATATTGTCTCCATTGCTTTGGCTGTTTGTATTGGTTGCATCAGTCCGGTGCTTAACAAACAAAAACAGCACAAGACAACTATGCCAATTATAAACTCTTTTTTAACAGATTTCATAATTTTCATCACAATATGGCACAAATATGTAATAATATTTAAATACCACTGTATGGACTAGTGGTACCCTGCCGTGGAATTTAGGGTTCATATTAACATTCGTGGGATGAACAAGTAACTTGCACAATTTTTAAACAAAAAAGAAAAGATGAGCTATCAACACAGTTTTATGTAAGGGTATTATTGTGTTTGTTGTTTATTGTTCATTTGCGTAAGCTTTTTAGGTTGTTTGTGTTGTATAGTTGTTGAGGTTGAAGGTTTTGGGTAAAGATGTGGTTTTGGGTAAAGATGTGGAAGAGATTTTGAATATACATTATGCACGGATTGCAAGGCAGTGTATTTTAGAGAATATAGAAGTTTTTGATCGTTTGGCTAAACAGTAAAAGTGTTCGACTCTTTAGCTTAAAGAGTAGATGTTAATACATTTTTTATTGTTTTTTTAAAAAAGAAAGCTGAATCAGCAGGGAAAGTTTGTTTTATATTTGTCTTGTAAAAATGTTTGGAGATATTTGTTGTTGAATTGGTTGTGTTATGAATTTTGTGGGTGTAACTAGGCCTGATGGTGGTGGTTTGGTTTATGGTGATGGGGTGATGGTTATGATTATGCAAATTGGTATTGATAGTTAATTTGCGTCGAAGGCGCTTTGTTCTGGATTCAACATCAGCATAAGCTTTTGTAAACTCTCAGGTACATGAGTGCAAGACTCAACAATTATACGTTGATTGTAATCCACCTTTTTTAGAGTCTTAGCAAACCAATCGTAATCAACGGTGCCATAGCCTACACCTAAATGATCATCATTAACGCCATGATTATCACTTACATGAATGTGTACAATTTTATCAGCTAACTGATCAAAAAAAGGTTGAACCTGACTCTCAAGATGCGCATGTCCAACATCTAACACAATACCTATAGGCAAACTAGTCTCTCTATAAAATCGACAAAAATCCTCAGGACTACTCATTAAAAACCAATACTTTGCAGGCAAATTCTCTATAGCAACATTTACACCAAGATGTTCAGCCTTAGCATACAACTCCTCAATACTTTCGACATTCTGTTTCCAGCCAGCATCAGGATAAAACTGAGAAATGCCCGTCTTCGCACCCGGATGAAGAACCCACAACATAGCATCTAAAGCATGTGCATAATAAAGAGACTTTTCAAGACGCTTCAAAGCCACCTCAAGAATCGTCCGTGAAGGAGAAGCAATATTTATGTCAGCAAAAGGCGCATGCACCGTAAACTCTAAATCATAACTCTTAGCAACCTCCCTAAGCAAACTAACACGTGTTTTACTCAACTCATGAGCACCATCATCTAAAATCTCAATACACCTCGTATTCTCAGTACCCAACCGCTTAACCATACGATTAAAAGAATCACCTAAACGGTAAAGCATCGAAACACCAATTTTAGCGCTAGACATAAATAACAACTCAAATAATCGGTAAACAAACTAATTAATTAACCTTAGACAAACAAACCAACAACCAAACATACACTAAATAAAAACGTGTTTTTTCTTTATTCTTTCCGTTTTAGTTTGCGAAGGTTTTATAATTACAGTAACATTTAACGTTAGATCAGGGTACAAATTGACAACTACATTACACAAACTTTGGAAAAAAGAAGCTTTCAAAACAGTGATTGTAATAGGGCTAATTCCTATACTTGTAGCATGCGTCTGGTTCGGAATGCCAAAAGCATTAAACACAGAAATATACCCTGTATTTGCTGTAATAAGTGGAAGTATGTGTATTCCGCCAAATGAATGCGATGCTTTTTCGCATGTCTTTGAAAAAACGCTACATGTTGGCGATTTAATAGTAATTCAGGGTGTGGATGCAAACGACTTAAAAACAAGTTACCCAAACAGTGATATAATAGTCTTCCGCAACCCGCAAGTAGCAGTAAATGATTCTCACGCTAATATTGTTCATCGTATCATCGATGTAGTTGAAGTTAACGGGAAACTTTATTTCTACACTAAAGGTGACGGAAATGGCTATCCAAATGTTTGGCCACAAACACCCACACAGAGCAAAGATAACTGGACATCATCAGCAGAAGACCCAACCAGCACCTACAAAGGTGCAATTTCAGAAGACTATGTCTACGGCAAAGTTGTAATGCGTATACCATGGATAGGTTCAATAGTAATTTTTCTACAACAAAACAACATAATACAAATTGGTCTATTCGCTATCATAGTCATAGTCATAATAGTTGGGTTCATAATACCGCTAATAAAAAATAAAACAACAAACACAACAGAAGAACCTGCTACAACACAGTCGACAATCAAAGAAGCTGACAATATAGTTAAACAATTTGAAGAAGAACAAACAGCAATCAAAGAACCCACAATGCTACCCGATACAGATGAAGAAACAACATATCAAGAATAGACTGTTTCTTACAGCAACTAAATTGGATAGACTTGTGTCACCACGGAGTAAATGTGAATTTTTTGTTGTTTATTTTGTTGTTTATAGTTAAAGTTTGTATCGTGAGGTGTCTGTTTGCGTTCCGCAGTCAGGAGTGACAAAATAAAATATGTACTGGCATTTATTACATTTACACTTTTGATCCTTTAATCTCTTAATAGCGCAGAAACCACATTTTGGACATTTTACTCTAAAGTTTGACGACATCAAATTATTAAGTAGTTATCAATGCCAAAGAACTTACTGTTATTGCTACACTGTTGCACTGCAACACATTGTTTACTCCTACATTTTGTTTTTAAAGAAGTGGTAAATTACATTGTTAAAATATTGTTGTTTGAATGATTTTGTTGTAATGACGTTTTTTTGCTTTAATCAGTGTTTTCCGAAAGGTAAATAACTTGTCCTTAACTTATGTAATTTGTATGCATAGGCATCTTTTGGTGTTTGTGTGTTAATGAAGGTGACTGGAGCATGGGAAAATTAAAAATTGTGGTCTTATTAGTTGTTGCAGTTATTATATTTTCAAGTTTTACTTTCTTTATAGCTACGCGGAACAATGTGCCCTCAAATATTGTTACTACTCTTGATTCTGAGTGGACTCAACTTAATGGTGATTCTGCTTTTACTCGTTTTTCGTCTAGTTTTGCACCTTCAAATGCTGAGGTTACTTGGCAGGCTGATATTTCTGATTTGCATAGTTATTTAACTGCGTTTGATGGGTTTGTTTTTGCTGTAGCAAATGATACTGTATTTGCTCTCTATTATGATACGGGTGTTGTTGCTTGGAGTCAAAAGATAAGAATGGATGGCAGTTGGCCTGTAGTATACAAATTGGATGATACTCGTTTGTTAGTGGAGAGTTCCTGTCTTGAAACATCTACTGGACGTATTATTTGGAATAGTGATAATTTTTGTGCTGATACTAGTAATTTTAATGCTAATGTGTACGTGCCTGAGGAAAAAATGTTTTATAGAAAGTTTAATTCTTTTATAGAGGCTTGGGATTTTTCTGACCTTTCAAGACCGCCTGTTCAGGTTTGGGCTACTTATGTTCCTGGTGGAGGTATTGTTGGTTCCGGTGTAACTTATGGTGATGGTAAAATTTTTCCTGGATCTTTGCAGGATCAGCAGATAGCTATTGATGCTAAAACGGGTGAAATTTTGTGGTCTACGCCTACTAAGTCTGCTATGATTTTTTCTGGTTCATACGCTGATGGTAAATATGTTCGTGGGGGTACTGATGATAATACAATGTATTGTTTTGATGCCAAGTCTGGTAAAGTTTTGTGGACGTATCCTGCTGATACTTCTGGCTATTTCTGTACTGGTACCGCTATTGGGTATGGTATGGTTTATGCGCCAAATAAGGATGGATACATCTATGCTATAGATTTAGATACTGGTAATTTGGTGTGGCGTTATAAAGGTCCAGGAACTATGATTTTTCCTGGAACTCCTACAGTGGCTGATGGCAAAGTGTATGTTACCTCTGGACAAAGTGCCAGTTATGGTGTTGAATATGGTGAATCTCAATTTGCTTGTTTAAATGCTTTTACTGGTGATGCTATTTGGACCCTGCCTATTGAGGCTTATTCTCCACGAGACTCTGTTGCGATTGCGTATGGTTATTTGTATATTATTCCGGGTGAAGTAACAAAAGCTGTTGATTCTGTTTCTGGCAGTGAATATGATGTGATGGGTCACGTTTGGGCTTTTGCTTCAGATAAAGCTAAAGCTGCGTTGGAAACTAAGACTGTTCAATTAACTGGTGTTGGCAATTTTTTTGCTTCTGCTGCGGATGTAGTGGAATTCGATCCTAATGCTTGGAGCATGTTTCGTAAAGATGCTGTGCGTTCTTCAATCAGTGGCGGAAAGGGACCTGAAAATTTAAGTCTTATTTGGAGTTTTGCTACTAATGGTGCTGTGGTATCTTCGCCTAGTATTGTTGATGGAGTAGTTTATTTTGGCTCTCAAGACCACAATATTTACGCGGTTAATGCAGAAACAGGTCGTAAACTTTGGTCATTTAAAACCACTTATACTGTTGAATCTTCTATGGCTATTGTTGATGGCAAAGTTGTAACAGGTGGTGAAGATGGTTACGTTTATTGTCTTAACGCTAAAAATGGTAAATTACTTTGGAAGACTTTTGTTGACGGTAAACAGCCTGCGACTTATGGTGCACCTGTCATGTTAAAATCATCTCCTGCTATTATTGATAATACTGTTTACATAGGATCTCTAGATGGTCACTTGTATGCTCTTAACCTTAGCGATGGTGAAATTTTGTGGAGATATCAAACCGGTGGCTGGGTAAAATCTTCTCCAGCAATTTCTGGTAACGCAGTTTACATAACCTCTGAAACTCCTGGTCATAGCACAACATATAAAATAGATAGAATTACTGGCAACCTTATTTGGAGCAAAAAATTGGCTTATGAGCATCAATTTATTGGCTGTTTAGATGTAATAGTTACGCCTACAGTGGCTGATGGCAAAGTATTTACTTCCACTAATCTGCGAGCCTACTATTGTTTAGATGACCAGACAGGTAACATTATATGGACGTTTACAAATGATGCTGCTATCGAACCTATCATATCTACTCCCATATACATAGAAGATAAATTGTATATAGTTGATAAATTTGATATAACGTGTCTAAACGCGACAACAGGCAAAAAAATCTGGAACACTTTCACAGGCGATGAATACTACATTGCACCCTCATATGCGGACAACAAAATCTACATAGTTACAAGTGAACGTAATCTTTTCATATTTGATGCGACAACAGGTCAAAAAATTGAGTACTGTGCCATACCTTCTGCGAGCTGGTCTTCTCCCACTCCATATAACGGTAAGCTTTACATTGGATGCAAAGATTGGAATATTTATTGTCTAGGGGAATACAACACAGATAACATGCAACTTGCTCTAAAAACTGATAAAAATAGCCTAAAAACAGGTGAATCTTTAACTATAACCGGTCAACTTACTCCTTCACGATTAAGCGCGGCTATAAATCTCGTTCTTACAGACCCTCACGGACAAACACAAACAATACCCATTAACACAAATGCTGACGGAACATACGCCTACAAATACGTCTCAAACATAAATGGCGATCACACGATATCTGCGACCTATTATGCCTCAATACCAATAACAAGCCAAACAATAACTTTTACTACAAATCCGCAAACAAGCATCTCTTCCTATCTGCATATTGCTGTATTCGTATTTATAGTTCTCCTAATAGTTGCCGTAGCACTATTTCTCTTAAAAAGAAAACACTAACAACCACTTCTCTTCTTTTCATAAACACCAAGAAAGATTAACAACGACTTATTCTTATAACGTGAACCTGCAAAATTACCTACCATTTTACTATTTAACTAAACGGTAAAGTTATAATACAGAATCTAAATACGTATTAATACTATCCCAAAGCCCAGTGGTGTAGTGGTCAAGCATAGGGGCCTCTGGAGCCCTTGACAAGAGTTCGAATCTCTTCTGGGCTACTCAATTATTCACTCGCAATAATATTTGGTCAAACACACGTCTTTAAATTATTAAATTAAACAATTGATGCTAAATAAACTCTTAGGGCGTAGTGCAGTTTTTATATGTTGACTATTTAAAACTATATAGTGAAGAATATGGCTGATTTAAAAGGCTGTCCTTTTGGTCAAGACAGTAGCAACGATTGTAAACTCTGTGACTATGGTGATACAAATCATTTTGATTCCGTACTGTGTCAATGTGTTAAGCGTTAATTTTTCAAAGCATGGTGTGCAAAACTGTTTGTAAACATAAAAATTTGTTAATATCCTGTCTTATTTAACAATGGTACATTGTTTGTTTTTGTCGTGCTTATAAAAAGTTGTATTTGGGTATGGTTTTTGTTTTTTATTACGGCGTTTTTATGTAAAAAATTGCATTTATATGTGTAATTTTGTTTTTTATAGGCACACTTATAAAAAGGTGTAAAGTAACATTCTAAACGCAAATAATTGGGAAAATAGCATGACTGAACAACCTTATGAGAATAACTCGCAAACCCCTGAAAAACTTGAAATTGATGATCCCGAAAATTTTCAATTCCATGCTGCATATTCTGTGTATGTTGAAGCCTTTGATAGAACAAGTGATGGTGAAACAAAACAAGAGTTGAATCAGTTCATTTTAGATTTAAAAAATGATAAAATGACCTATGCAACTTTTTATCGTGAAGTGGCGCCTTTTCGTAAGCTTGACGTACCTAGACAGGAACGTTTTACTATGCAGACTCAACGTAAGAAGGATTGGCGTAAGAAGACTCAACGTCAAGACCGTATAAAGCGTCACAAAAAGTGAACATTTACCGTTTACGGTATAGTTCCATTCAATTTTTATTTATAGAATCATGTTATGTTTAACTATGTTTAAATATTTTATACGAAATCCTTATTTGGATTACAGCTTTCCAAGATTTAATTTACGTTTAAAGGGATAGATGTTGAAAATTAAATTTACGACGCGTGATATTGCTGCAATAGCTGTTTGTTCAGCGCTTTACACAGTGTTTGGGTATTTGACGTCATTTGTTCCAAAGTTTTATGGTGTAGCGTTTCTTCCTGCAGTGGTTATTCCTGCGGTTTTTGCTGTGCTTTACGGCCCATGGGTTGGTGGCATAAGTGGTGCAATAGGCATATTTTTAATTGATATGTTTGGTCATGGTATACCTTTGTTGAGTTTAGCAGCTGGTGTTCCGCCAAACTTTATTTTGTTTTTTTTAATTGGGTATTTATACAACAAAAGTATGAGTTTAAAACAGACTCTTGTAGCTGTAGGTGTATCAATTATTGGGTTGGTGACTATTTCAGTTGTTTTACTCTCTGACATGGTTGCTTTTACAGGTAATGCTTTCTCTTATCGGGCGTTTTTGCTTACTTTTGTGTTAACTATACTTGCAAGTTTAGTTATTGTTACTGTAGTTTCTGTTCGTTGGAAAGAATGGAGAAGCTATGTCATAGGTGCTGTTGTTGGGCAAATTGCAGGTGGTCTTTTACTTGCTGTAACTGTGTGGCTTGTAAGTCCATTTTTTATGGATTATTTTGGTGGGCCTTTTGCTACTGTTTTTGTGTTGCCTTTGTTTGTTTGGACGATAGCCACAGAGATTCCGTTTATTTTGCTTGCTGGGCCTCCTATAATTAAAGTGGTCTATAGAGCATTTCCAACTTTGCGGTACAGAAATAAAACTTTAAAAGGGTGAAGGTATTGTCAAAAAAAAAAGTTGTTAAAGCATTTGCGCCTGGGGCTATTTCAAGTTTTTTTGAGATTTTTGACACTAACCCTGATGGTACTCCTATTGTTGATCTGAGTTGTATAGGCGCGAGGGGTGGTGGGTTTGGGCTTGAGTTGGGTGTTCATACGACGGTTACTTTGGAGGAGGCTTTTAAGAGTGGTGTTAAGATTTTTATTAATGGTCAGTTTGCTCCTGAGGCTTTAGTTTCTCAGGCTGTGGCTTGGATGTTTTTAGGTAAGGTTTCTAAGCAGTTTAGTGTTGTTGTGGATCATAGGATTGATGTTCCTGTGGGTATGGGTTTTGGGACTAGTGCGGGTGGAGCTTTGACTACGGGTTTAGCTCTTAGGGAGGCTTTGGGTTTGTCTTTGACTTACAATCAGGTTGGTCAGATTGCGCATTTGGCTGAGCTTGAGTTTCATACGGGCTTGGGTACGGTTAGTTCGTTGTCTGATAGCGGGGGTTTGGTTTTGGTAACTGAGCCTGGTGCACCTGGTGTGTGTAAACTTGATCGTATTCCTTTTAGTTCTAATTATGTTGTCGTGGCTGGGTTTTATGGTTCTAAAATTTCTAAGGATGATGTTTTTTATTCTTCTGTTGGGCGTAAGTTGGAGGTTAATCGTTTTGGTAGGGCAGCGTTGGTGGGGATTTTGGAGGAGCCTAGTGTTGTGAATTTTTTGTCGTGTTGTTGGTTGTTTGCTCAGCGGGCTGGGTTTGCGTCTGAGCGGGTGTGTGAGTTGGTGCGGTTGGCTGTTGAGGCGGGGGCGGTTGGTGCTGCTCAGAATATGATTGGTGAAGCAGTTCATGCGGTGGTTTTGAAGGAAAATGCTTCTTTTGTTGTGGATGCTTTTAAACGTGTTTTGCCTATGGAGCAGGTGCTGTGTTGTGGAGTAGATCTTCAAGGTGCTAGGTTAGTTGATAATGTTGATGAAAAAGCTTTTTAGAAATGTTGCTGTTGGCGGTACTTTTGATGAGTTGCATGATGGTCACATAGCTTTGCTTAGCAAAGCTTTTGAGGTTGGTGAGCATGTGTTTATAGGGTTAACAAGTGATGAGTTTGTTGTTAGGTTGTGTAAGCCCCATAAGGTTGCGTCTTTTAGTGAGCGTCTTGTGGTTTTGAATTGTTTTTTAGAAAAGCCTGAGTTTAGAAATCGTTTTAGCGTTTCTTCTTTGGATACCTCTTATGGGTTAGCTGCAAGTAAAGTTGATTTGGATGCTCTAATTGTTAGTCAAGAAACAGTTAAAGTTGGTAAAGCAATTAACAAAGTGCGTGTTGAAGCAGGTTTACCTTTGTTAAGCGTAGTAGTGATTGATTTAGTGCCCGCAGAAAACATGAAGCCTATATCTACCACGTGTATTCGTGCTAACGAAATGGATCGAAATGGACATTTACTAAAACACAAATTGTGATTGTTGTATTTTTGGTGTGTTTTGGTTAGTTTATACCTTAGATTTTTTAGTTGGTTGTTGTGTGTTTCTTGTGAGTGCTGTTGTACCGAAAGCTCTAAAAGTTAAAGAGTAGATTTTGTGAGTTATTGGGCCGGTAGATCAGCGGTATGATCGCCGCGTTCGCAACGCGGAAGTCGCGGGTTCAAATCCCGCTCGGTCCACCAAACAACCTCTATGTGAAAAGCAGAATTTAGACAGTATTTTCGTATTAAAGTCGTATTTGTAGAGATAAATTTATGCGCTATTCTGGGTTTATTTTTTTGATTTGAACCGTTGCGCTTAACAATTTAGCCCCCATTATGTGTGTTGTGGTGGAAAGTTATGTGGACGCCGACCCAAGACAAACTTGCTTTAGCATTAAGCGATGGAAAACCCCACAGTTCTAAAGAGCTTGTGGTGAAACTAAAGCTAAGCAGCGATATAGTGGAGAGTGAGCTATCGTATGTGGCGCAAATTCAAAGTGCTACGTAGTGTAAAGCCAATTATTTGTAAATCAGTCTCTTTCCATGGCTGACATGGATGATTTCCAACGTACGCAAATGCTGCACCTACCTGTTATTCTGCATTTCCGAAATATATCGCATGTTGTAGGTGTTATATTGACGCGTATGTTATAGCTTATTTGTCGAATGGATAATAGTTCTGCAATAGGCGCACTTTCGGCATTATCAAAATTGGGCCGATTGCTAGTGCTGGGACTGGCAACTATTTGGTTGTGTGTGGTAGTAAAACCGGTGGTAACAGTTCTTGGGTCAATATTGGGTACATGCAAATAATGACATCTTATAGTGCAACATATCCAATATGGTATCAGCTTGGTTACGCAACTATACGCACCTATACATAACCGTTGGTTGCAATACTATGATGGGTGGGCAAGCAGTCTATACCGATATATTAGTAGATTGTATTCAATTGCAATGGTAAACATTCCGCCCTGCACTTCTTTTTCTTCTTCTTTAAACTTTTTTGCGTTAAAATGCGCTTTGACGTTATGTTTAAATATTGTTTGCGACTACGTATACATGCGGTAATATACGTGAAAACTAAAATTTATATGAGTCTTGTATTTATTGGGTTGTTGCTAACGTTCTTTGGTGTACTACAGCCTACTCAGGCACAGCAACCGTCCACTAAAGTTTATGGTGAAGGTTTTCCACATACTGCTGAGGGTGAAGGCTTTCCAGCGGTTTCTCCAATTTCTATAGCTTCACCCACAAACACTATTTACACGACAAATCAGGTAAAACTTGATTTTACTGTTAAATCTTTCTTTGATAACAGTAACGGTAATATTACAATGACTTACAGTCTTGATGGTAAAGATCCCGTCACCATACCTATGTCCATAGTATTTACCCCATTGTATT
The DNA here is from genome assembly GCA_031277345.1 of Candidatus Bathycorpusculum soli. Lineage (GTDB taxonomy): Archaea > Thermoproteota > Bathyarchaeia > Bathyarchaeales > Bathycorpusculaceae > Bathycorpusculum > Bathycorpusculum soli. The sequence continues at coordinate 2,771 of JAITMO010000208.1, read as the reverse complement.
ATACTGATAGTGATGGAAATACAAGGCAGGCTATTCAAGGATCGCATTATTTGATTTCATGTTCTGTGGACCTTGACAATTTGCAATCTGGTCAACATAGTTTGACTGTTTTTGGCCGATATGAATTATACTCAATGTTAGGCAAAGTTGGTTTAGATAGCAAGACGGTTGAGTTTACTATTGATGATGGTAGTTCACAAACTGTCTTTAACCTTGATGCTGAGGGTGTATCTGAAGCTGAGTCTGAACCAAAGAGTAAATGTGTTCATGCTTCTGTGGGGCTTTTTTCGCTTGTAGCAGTCGTTGCAATTTGTGCTCTATTTATCAAGCGCAAACAAACAACATAAATGTAAACCAATAAAAACATTAACAACCAATATTACGCACACTCACAAACATTTTTGAGAGTGTTAACTAAATAATGTTGTTTCGTTGAATGTTCCGTTGACCCAAAACTTTGCATAAAAAACATAGTCAAATCAACCATTTGCAATAAACGAGAGACAACACATGTCTTTCTGCAGAACCACACAAACCAATGCCACTGCCTAAAACTATCCCGCTCCACCCATAGTCTCTGCTTTTGTTTGAACCAACAAATCCTTGGAAAAAAGCTCTACATAAACTTCAATGATCAACAAAAAACACCTCTACATTCTATCGTTGCAGCCTACAAAGCATCCTTTAAAGAGTTTTACTATCACAATTCCCACACTCCCAATCAAGGAACCTATGGATAGAGCGACAACATACCTTCCAAATCCAAAACTTGTTTTTTTCACATTCAAATAACGCCACACTTCATCTAGTTCTATTATTATTGTGATGTTGGTTTTTCATAGTTTTTAAGGGCGTATTGTTTAACTCATTTTAGAATTGTTGTTGCGGTTACGTGTATTAGTCGTGTGATGGTGTGTAGGGGTATGTTTCTATGTAGTCAGGTACAATTTTTTTGTCACGTTCATATAAATTGTCTTCGCTTTCGTCAGGTTCAAGTCCTATGCGTTTTTTCAAAGGTGATAGGATATTGTTTATTGTAGAATGGTAGTTACTCATGCAGACACTTCTTGTAATATTGCCAATTTAACAGTTAAAAACATTGTTATTATATCGGTTAAATGTTTTCATTTGCAACTTGATATTGTATTTTTTTTTCAAATAGCGTACTTTTTGAAAAGCAACTTTTTCATATATTATACACTGCAAAAATGTAAAAGTCAACAGTTTTTTCAAATTTTGATGTCAAAAAGCCTTTTTACATCTCTAAAAACCCTCAAAATCAAGCAATAGAGCCGTTTTTCAGGGCGTTTGCCCCGTAGCGTAGCGGAGTACTTTATAATCGGTTTGGAGCGCGGTACCGCAAAGCGACAAGCTTTAGCCACTACCCTAACGCTCTATGTCGCGTGGGTTTATCTGACGATTTTCCTGTTATTGCTCTTTTTTCATAGCAGCGATTATATCTCTGGTTTTCATTATCACCGACATGGGCGTCTTTTTCAAAAGCTGGGTTAACTGATACATTTGCTCCCTATCAAGACAAGATTCCCGCGATATAATCTCCAGATATCTGGAAAGCTCCTCTACACGCGAATTCCACGCAAACATCCTTTTCTCCCTAAAACGAATATCCCGCCTAATATCTGATGTCTTCTTATGCGTCCACTCAATTCCCTCATTATACTCACGCCTAAAAAATCCAATGAACGCTCAAGCTCCAAGTCCACCCGCGCAATTTCCCTATCAAGCGCAACGCCATTAATAACACGCACAAAGAAAAGCCTCTCACGCGCCAAACGCAAAGCTTCCGCCCTATTGCGTAACTTACGGACATTTTTAACATGCTCGTCAATCTCCTCCGCAACAAGTTGTAAGCACAAAATATCTGATTTATCCTCGGTAATATCATCTTTCAGAGTACATATTTCATCCTCAATTTCAGCATATTTCTCACGCAGATTATTTGTACGGAACGCTATTCTTTTTCTGGCGCGACCCTTCTTGTGTTCGGGAGCCTCTATCTCGGATTCGTTTGTTTCAGCGCGTTTACGGTTACGGAGCCGAACAGCACGGTTATAATCCCCCTTACGAGTACGAACACCCTTCTTTTCCAGCGCCCACGCCTTATGACCAAAATGAATCATAGGCACTTTATCAATACCCCTATCCTTATACGAACGATGGTCAATACGCCTTAAAATCCCGTTTTCCATAAACTTACGATTATTTACCTCCGTCCAACTTTTACGCCACTTTTTAAGATAATCAGGCTTATTCCAAGCACGATTTTTCAGTCCAAACCCATCAGGCGTAACCTCCCGCATAGTGAGCATAATATGCGCGTGGGGGTTGCCGTTGCCCTTATTATGAATCGCTAAATCCGCAATCATGCCCTCGCTGATAAAATTTTCAAGTATGTACTCTTGCATGACCTCAACTTGTTGTTCAAACTCAAATTCTTTGGGAATAGCAACAACAATTTCACGCACAAGCTGCGCGTCCCTGCGCCTCTCGTTTTTCTCCACCGCATTCCAAAGCGTCTCACGGTCAGAGAATTCTTTCGGCGCGTTCTCGGGTAACATTATTTCAGTATACACCACATCATGGTGGTATCTGTAATCATGCACCATTTTAGCGTCCTTATCACGTAATCTCTCACCCGACCGATAGGACGCCTTCTCCACCGCACGTAATTTCTCACCCGCACGATACGCTGACGCGCCGATCGCCGAACGCCCCGACTCCCTGCCAATAATATTTGCCCTCAAAAAATA
>JAITMO010000189.1 GCA_031277345.1 Candidatus Bathycorpusculum soli | reverse complement strand
CTCGCATGATTCAACTTTTATAGTTTTACCACGTGTATTTTTATTCTTAATAGTGTGGTCTCTAGAGCAAATAAAAAGGGTAAATACAAACCCAACAATCGCTAATGCTGCAGATATTATAAATACAAATAAACTGTCAAGGGTAAAAAATTGTCCATTTGCCCAATTTAACCCAAACACACGTAAGGCGTAAATGGAATTAAACAAAGTCATAGCACTTAGATAATAAGCAATACCTTCTATAGATTTCATTTAAGCTCCTCAGCCTTGTCAGCAAAAAAATTATACCGAAACTCTTTTGAAATCATCTTTATGATATTCTTCAAGTTTGATTTTGTGACTTTTAATTTTTCTCCTTCAAAATCTTCTTCCGAAAATGAGCTTGAACACTTCTCAAGCAAACGGTTTTTCAACGTGAAAGGGTCAATTACTTTCATCTGTTTCAGATATTCAGCATCATCGATAATTCGAGCTATTCCTTTGAAAACATAGGTAGTCCCCACTTCTCTTTGAATATAGTCAGGGTTATCAAGGAACGCCCACTCTTTAATAATGTGACTTTTTGTCTGCACATGCTCTTTAAGCAAATCATAGAAATTGAATATTGCCACAAATTTTTCTCTGTTAAATATGTAGACCCTTGCAGGTTTTTCTTCAAAATCCACAATAAAATCTACATTAAAAGATAGCACTATGAAATCATCAAGTGTAATTAGCGTCAATTTATCTTCTGTATCGAAGAAAAATGGATGTTTCCCTTTAAACAACGACTCAGCTTTTTGCTGTTGAGTCCCAAGCCATAGTATCTTACCGTTATATTCTAACTCACAGATGGTTAAATTAACTGAGGACAATAATTTGCGGTTTGGTGAATCTCTAAGAGTTATTGACGTATTTATCATAGAAACAATATCAGTCCATACGTCAGAAATTCCATCCAAGGGCATAAACTCGTAAGTGTCACTATTTTTCTTTCCCACAGGATCAAATCTGCAACAGTCTAACCCCTTAAAAGCTCTCAAAAAATGACAATAGCGCTCTATAAAGTAAGAATTCTGATTTGAAGGTAACGAGACAACAAAATTGTTGTCCTTTGGTCTGTATGCATACTTTAATGCATACAAATTGATTACCCCACTAGTCTCTACAGACGAGAGCTCGTTTAACACAATATCAAGATCAACCAAACCAAATGCCCCTACAACTACCTACGTTATTCAACATCTCAAACTCATCCAAATACATTTTCATCCACATACACCAAATAAACAACAATATTCAAGAAACCATCATTTTTCTGTCAGTAAAGAATGGTGTAACAAAAATCTTTACGCTCATTAACAAACTCTAACATTAGCGGCATGTAGCACTTTTCATCTTGGGAACAAATATTACACAACATAGGATGACCGTACCGATTTTTAATTCCATATGAGACAACAAAGGATATTGGATTATGACAATGTTGCCCTATTTTCTTGAGCCATCCACACCAAGATGTATGAACCTTCAAATTTGCACCGTGATGGGGCAACTGAAATACTAGTGGAGCACTACATAGAAAATTTTTAAACCAGTAATAAAACATCTCTGGGCCAATTGTTAAATCGCCTAATACAAACGTAGAAACTTTGTTTTTACAGTTTATTTGGCAGTAACTATTGCCAATAAACCATCCATCCTGACGTAGTGGCCTTGAAAGCATTACAAGTGAGGTTTCATTCAAGTTATCTTCAAAATTGTCTTTGTAAATTTCACGAAGTTGTCGGATATAACTTTTATTTCTCAAAATTTCTTCAAAACTATTGTTATGTTTTTCAAGGAGCTTAGAAAGTTCATTTCTTAAACTGTTGTTTATTTTGTCGTAATGTACGTTTTTGAATCGGAATTCCCATTGATAATGTGGAATAATTGCTTGAAATTTTCCGCTATATTCATCGCCCTTGCTCATGAAACACGATGTTACTTGAGTGTTGATTTGGTGTCCGGACATCACAATTTGGTTAACTGTTTCTCTATATTCTTTATTGCCATTTGGATATTCCCTGCTTTCAATATTGCCGAAAAAATTACTGTTATCTTCGTCACTATGCGCCGTTACAACACGCTCTGCGCCGTGTGCAATAAAGTACATGAGGGGATCATTGTAGAATTGAATGCGCTCGGTGTCATTCTCAATGTCTTCATACTGGGCAGCGATTAGCAAACGTGTTTCGGGCCTAATGAAAGGGATGACCACAGTACCAAGTTCCAGTCCTTTTATTAACTCAGGTATATGTGAAACATGATCTTGGTGAAAATGAGATAGCGCTAGCAAGTCTAACCGTTTGCCAGCAAGCTCTTTGTAATCGGTAATACTGTCCTTGAGTACAGTAGCTCCATTGGATGTGCCACAATCATAAACAAAAGAAAAAAATTTGCCTTTATCATCAACGAGTAAACCGTTGTAGAATAGCCCTTGCCCAGCTTTTGCAAATTGACATTCTGCCCGCATTATTTTTATCGCCACACTTTACTAAAACAGTTTAGTAATATACCCACACAAACTTACGCCTGTTTGTCATAAGTATCCAAATAACTATTATCTTGCTATAGCAGCTTAACTTTTTATAGTTTATGGTGTATTGTTGTGGTGTTGTGAAGTGAATGGAGCCTTTATCGTTACGTGATCGAGAGACAATTGTTAAGCATAAACAGGCTGGCAAGTCA